>JASFLN010000162.1:0-4860 GCA_050118075.1 Anaerolineales bacterium | reverse complement strand
TTCTACGGTCGTGAGGAACTACTCACTGAAATGCCACCATTTTTGGGCGGCGGGGACATGATCAAGCGAGTGGAATTGAGCGGCTTCACGATGAACGATCTGCCGTATAAATTTGAAGCCGGCACACCACCTATCGCCGAGGGGATCGGCTTTGGCGCAGCAGTAGATTACCTTGATGCCCTGGGCATGGAAAACGTGCATGCCTATGAGCAGCGTATCTCTGAATATGCGCTCGATCGTTTGGAAGAAATCCCGGGGGTCAAGGTTTACGGCCCCTCTTTCGACAAGAAAGGTGCCGTTGCCTCTTTCACGATGGATGGTACTCATCCTCATGATGTGGCACAGATCCTCGATAACGAAGGCATCGCGGTCCGTGCAGGTCATCACTGTGCCATGCCGGTGCACCAGAAGTATGATATCCTCGCCACGACACGCGCTTCTTTCTACATATACAACACCGAAGAGGAAGTCGATCGACTGGTCGAAGCACTATACAAAGTCAAAAAACTTTTCAGCACGTAGCCCGTTATTGATCACAGACTATGAGGGTAGCTCACCGCAATGGACGATTTTTACCGCGAACTGATTATTGATCGATACAAAAATCCGCACAAAAAGGGCACTCTCGACCCACACGACTACTCCTATGAGGATGATAATCCCCTCTGCGGGGATGAAATCCGCATCGATGTACGGGTGGATGAAAATGATGTCGTGACCGAGGCGATGTTCGAGGGCCAGGGCTGTGCCATTTCGATGGCATCTGCCGATTTACTTGTAGAGAACATCATCGGGAAAAATCTCAGCGAGATCAAAAACATGTCCAAGGAAGACATCCTGGAACTGCTCGGGATTGAGCTCGGGCCAGTACGCTTGAAATGTGCACTGCTTTCGTTGAAAGTATTGAAGGCAGGTGTTTACGGTTTAGAAGAAGTGGAAGAGGAACTCACCTAAACGAACAGGTCAAAGGATGATCTAACCCGCCGCCGGAGATCCGGCGGTTTTTTTGGAGAGAGCGATGTTGAATTACAAGACGTATCCAGAAGAAGAGCTTGAATTTATCGCCGTAGCCAGCGCAGAAGAGCTGCCCAATGGGGAGCGCATATTTCTCGAGATCGATGGCCAACCGATGGCGGTTTTCAACATCGCGGGTAAATTCTTTGCCATCGCGGACGTTTGTTCGCATGACGATGGACCGGTTGCGGAAGGTGAAATTCATGACACCCAAATCGAGTGTCCGCGTCATGGGGCATATTTTGATCTTGAGACAGGCGAGGCTTTATCGCTGCCGGCAGTGGTGGACATCCCGGCGTATCCTGTGAAAGTTGAGAATGGTGAGATTCTGGTAGGAATGCCCATCGAGGATTGATCCTTTTCCACAGTTCTCGCTATTGGAAAATACGCCAGGTTCGGAACAGTCAGAGATTGGGTCCCTGAAGATCTGAATTCGGCCTGACAATCGAATGCCGTTGTATTATCATATACATGTTGTGCGCCGTGGCCGCGAGAGTTGTGGGCGCGGCGCACATTATGTGAAACTGAAATCAAATATTTTGTAAGAAGGGATAGGCAAGATGGCTAACAAGTGGGTCTACAATTTTGATGAAGTCGATCAGGCTGAGAAGGATGCGGGTTCCTGGGAGGGGGTCCGGGCTCTGCTGGGGGGTAAAGGGGCTAACCTGGCTGAAATGACGCGCATCGGCGTTCCGGTGCCTCCCGGATTCACCGTAACAACCGAAGCCTGCAACGCGTTCCTCGCCAATGACAACACGTTCCCGGAGGGGATGTGGGAAGAGGTCAAATCGGCGATGAAAGCGACGGAGAAAAAGACCGGGAAGACGTTCGGCGATCCAAAGAACCCTCTGCTGGTGTCCAGCCGATCCGGTGCAAAATTCTCCATGCCGGGCATGATGGATACGGTGCTCAACCTGGGCATGAACGATGAAACGGTTGAAACGATGATCGAGCTCACCGGGGATGAGCGTTTTGTATATGATGCGTATCGTCGGCTAGTTCAAATGTTTGGATCCGTTGTACTCGATATCCCGGACGAAGCATTTGAAGAACCCCTGGAAGAATACAAGCAAAAGAAGGGGGTCAAGCTCGACACGGAATTAGATGCATCGGATTGGAAGGAACTGACCGAGACCTTCAAGCAAGTGATCAAGAAATATAAGGGTTTTGATTTTCCACAGGATGCCTACGAGCAGCTGCGCTACTCCGTCGAGGCGGTATTCAGTTCCTGGAACGGCAAGCGTGCTGTCGATTACCGAAACGCGGCCGGCATCAGTCATGATCTCGGCACCGGCGTGAACATCGTCACGATGGTATTTGGAAATATGGGCGACAATTCGGGAACCGGGGTGGCCTTTACAAGGGATCCCGCCACTGGAGAGAAGCAAATCTACGGTGACTACCTGATTAACGCACAAGGTGAAGATGTCGTCGCTGGAATCCGCAATACCAAACCGATTGCGGAGTTGGAAGACGAACTTCCCGAAGCGTACGAAACTTTCCTGGAAATCTGCGACAAACTCGAGCATCACTATAAAGAAATGCAGGATGTGGAGTTTACGATTGAAAATGGCAAACTCTGGATGCTGCAGACCCGTGATGGCAAGCGCACAGCTAAAGCGGCGGTCAGGATCGCGGTCGACTTCGCGGATGAAGGCTTGATCAATCAGGAAGAGGCGGTGGAACGTGTCTCATCCGGACAGGTGGACGCGCTGCTGCACCCGCAGTTTGATTTTGAAGCGCAGGCTAGTGCACGTGAAGACGGCAAGATGTTTGCCAGCGGGGTGAACGCCTCACCCGGGGCTGCTGTTGGACGGGTTTATTTCGATGCCGATACTGCTGAAGCGAAGGCACATGAAGAAGGTGAAGACGTCATCATGGTGCGTCCGTTCACAAAGCCGGATGATGTGCACGGCATGCTCGCCTCGAAAGGTATCCTGACCAGCGAGGGCGGTGCGACCAGCCATGCGGCGGTTGTTGCACGTCAGTTCGGTATCCCCTGCATTGTCGGCGCAGCAGAGCTCAAGCTCGACATGAAAGCCTTGAAGATGGAGGCGAATGGAATCGTCGTGAAGGAGGGGGACTGGGTCTCGGTCGATGGCACAACCGGTGAAGTCTACCTGGGCCAGATCCCCACAAAGATGCCTTCCTTCGATGAACAAGAAGAACTGCTCACCCTTCTGCAATGGGCGGATGAAATCGCCAGCAAGGAGGGGGCGCGCAGCGGAGAGAATCACGCACCAACCAAAGGACTGCAGGTCTGGGCGAATGCCGATTATCCTGCTGACGCACAGCGAGCGCGTGAGTACGGCGCGCAGGGCATCGGATTGTGCCGGACGGAGCATATGTTCTTCGAGCCTGAACGATTGCCCATTGTCCAGCGCATGATCCTGGCGGATGACTCCGAGACGCGCGTCAAGGCGCTTGACGAACTTTTGCCTTATCAACGGGGTGATTTTGATGGACTGTTCGAAGCGATGACCGGTCTGCCGGTGATCATCCGGCTTATCGATCCTCCACTGCATGAGTTCCTGCCCGAGATGGAACAACTCATCGAAGAAGTGGCAACGATGAAGGCGAAGGGAGAGACGGAGGGGCTGAAAGAGAAAGAAGATCTACTGGCCAGCGTACGCTCCCTGCATGAGAGCAACCCCATGATGGGTTTGCGCGGTGTGCGCTTGAGCATTGTGATGCCTGAGATTGTAGAGATGCAGGTGCGTGCGGTCTTTGAAGCGGCTGCGGATGTCAAGCTGCGCGGCTTTGAACCGAAGCCGGAGGTAATGATCCCACTGACGGGGCACATCAACGAGCTAAAGGCTATCCAACCGCGGTTGGAAGAGATCGCCAAAGAAGTCATGGACGAGAAGGGTGTCCAGTTTGAATATAAGTTCGGGACGATGATCGAGATCCCGCGCGCGGCGCTGACGGCGGAGGAGATCGCTTCAGTGGCTGAATTCTTCTCCTTCGGAACAAATGACCTCACCCAGATGACGTTCGGTTACAGCCGTGATGATGCTGAGCGCAACTTCCTGCTGGAGTACGTGGAGCAGGGCATCCTGCCGGTGAACCCGTTCCAGAGCATTGACGAGGATGGAGTCGGGCGCTTGATGGACATATGTACAAGCGAAGGACGCCAAGCCCGGCCTGAGTTAGAGGTGGGAATCTGTGGTGAGCACGGTGGTGACCCGGATTCGATTAAGCTCTGTCACAAGTACGGGCTCAACTACGTGAGCTGCTCGCCGTTCCGAGTGCCTGTTGCTCGGCTTGCTGCTGCGCATGCGGCTTTGGGCAAGTAAGAATCAAATGAGTTGAATGACGGCCGCCCATCTGGGCGGCCGTTTTGATTTAAGGCAGGGAACAAGAATCTTGGATCAGGGATTGGCGAGTTGGTTTGCAAGGTATCGGACATGGAACAAGAGTGGGGTGCATTGCACTTTGTTGAGTTGCAGGGATCTGCTTTTCGAACGAACCCTCACCTCAATTCTCTCCCTGGAAGGTGTATAGACCGGAGACATAGGTTACAGGTGTACGGGGACATGGGTAACACATTCACAGCGCATTCCGGACCTCGATTGGAACGACATGAAGATCGCAATAGTGTGACCGAGCCAATCTTTCCATGAGCAGGGGCAGGGCAGCGCCGTGTCACTAATTTCTTTCGTCGAGTAAAGCGAAAGCAAGGCCAGGATAGGTTCTCAGCATTCTCAGTTCAACTGATATATGTAAAATCGATACTCAACACCCAACCCTTGAGAAACACTCGCCGAGTGATTTTAAATATTCGGCGAAAGAATTATTTTCCTCGGCGAGAAGATTTCGCCTTCGCATAACCAAGCGCGGATCGAA
>JASFLN010000161.1:0-4861 GCA_050118075.1 Anaerolineales bacterium | reverse complement strand
TCCTGATATCGACGAGATCAAGCAGTCCATCACTGGAAACTTATGTCGCTGCACCGGTTACTACAAGATTGTGGCTGCATTTGAGCGGGCGGCTGAACTTCTTGAGGAGCAGCAGGCTTAGTCTGTCTTCCAAACACAGAACGATATTTTTCGGCCTAATCAGGGGAGGTAACCATGGGACGAGATACCTTTCGATACCGGCAGCTGGATAAAGAGCGTGAAATGCGCGGGCAGATCGATCCGATCTGGCGTGGGGTTGGTTGCCTGATCATGGTCGCCTTCACAGTGGCGGGTTACTTCTTCGCCAACTGGTTCGTGCGCGCCAACGCAACCAACGGTTGGATCTACATTCCAAGAGAGGCCTACAATCCTTCCTTCGCACCGTTCCTTGGCAATGGTTTGATGATCAAGCTGGTGGTCGCCTTTCTATTCCTGCTGATGAGCTATGGCTTGATGTCCTTCGTGTACGCGGTGCTTTTCCCGATTAAACCGAGGGAAGACGATGCTCCGCCACCGAGACGGAGACCGAAAAAATCGAAACGCCGTAAGGTTTAGTCGATGGATCGACAAGTCCCCCGGACGGGCTCCGAAGAGATTGAGCTCTATATCCGCACCTATTATTCACTTCTGCGCTCGACAACAGACGTGCGCGTGCGTTCGCTTGAAGAAGTGCACACCAACATGGGTTCCTCCTTACATCTCCAGGCTCGCGCCATGAAGCCGGATATCTCGGCGTTAATTTACAGTTCCCTGCGCTTGCCGGAATGCATCGTCGCCGTCAACCGGGTTGTGCTTGGGCAGAGCCTGCGGGCGTTTATCAAACGCGGCATTGGCAACATCGAGAAATGGCAGTTAGTCGCCGCAAAAGCACGACGGAGAAGGAGCTTCTTTGACGGCGACTCAACCCTGGCGTGCTACATCGGCAGTCGTTCAGATATCGATGATATGGTGCCGATCCTCACCGCCTATCAGATTGAATGGAATAAACTCCACCGTTTGCTTCAAGGTGAGCAGGTAAAGAAATTCCTGGATTCCCCGCTCGATTCGGATGAAGGCCTTGCGGTTTTGGCAACCGGGATCGGTGTTGAAATGGAGGATATTTCGCGACTGAGAACTGTGTGGGATCAAGAGTTTTGGCCAACGCTTCAGGCAATTTCCAGAGAAGAAAAGCACATTCGTCTGCGCTTACTGGCCGGCTCGTTGATGGACTACCGTCAGGCGACTCAAAGCTGGTGGGAGCGTGTTGAAGCAGCGGTTCCATCCGTGCTTGATCGCCCGGTTTACTTTGTATCCAGCAACGCTCACAGCATTGTTAATTTGATCTCCGGTTATGGCCTTCGGCACGAAGAAGAGCTCGTCCAATACCTTGAAGATCCGGAGTGCGCTGACCTGCTCATGGAGTGGGAGGATATTAAAGCGCGCCAGGTCCCATCCAGCCGCGAAAATTTTCTCTACTACGTGCTTAAGAAATTTGTGCGCTCGGAGGCAGGTAAGCAAGCCCGGCAGGATCGCGCGCGAGCTGAGGTTGAGGCTGGCGTCACGCGTGTGGACAGCCAAACAGGATTTGATGTGGAGGTGCAGGTGTTCTCACTGCGGGATATGGTCCCCGCACAGATCGATCCACGCCTACAAGTGCCTGGATACGAAGACCTGGTCAAGAGTGAGGCATTGATCGTTAACATCGATTATCCGCTGGGTATGGCAGCTTATGTCATTCTCTCCCATATTGCCACCCGATTTGGCGAACTGCGCGGCGCTTACATCATGGGCAAGGCCGCGACGTTAAACGGTGTGTTGGGGGACGTCATGATCCCTTCGGTTGTGCATGATGAACACTCGCAAAACACTTATTTATTTGAGAACTGTTTCAACGCCGCCGATATCAGTGATGAGTTGGTTTATGGCACTGTACTTGATAATCAGAAGGCGGTCAGTGTGCGGGGGACATTCCTGCAGACCCCGCAGTACATGGATGTCTTTTACCGAGAAGGTTATACCGATATCGAGATGGAATCGGGTCCTTATCTCTCTAGCGTGTACGAATTCTTCCGACCGAAGCGCTACCCTACGAATGAAATTGTGAACCTCTATGGGCTGCCCTTCGATTTGGGCATTTTGCACTATGCTTCAGATACACCGCTGACCCAGGGTCTAAACCTGGGGGCAGGTTCTTTATCCTATTTTGGTATGGATCCGACGTATGCTACAAGCATCGCCATTTTACGGCGCATATTCAACCTTGAGATCGAGCAGCTGCGTTCCTGAAAGACTGAGGATCGTGGCGAGAAAAATTATGGGACACAGGAGTAACTGATGACGCTGATAGGCGAATCTTCACTGCGAATCGACGCTCACGGCAAGGTAACCGGAGAGACGCTCTATCCGGGTGATATTGATCGCCCTGACCAGGCATACATGAAGATCCTTTACGCGGGTCGACCTCATGCCCGAATAACCCATCTGGACGTTTCGGGTGCGGAGGCGATGGAAGGCGTGTTGGGCGTCTTCACCGCAAGGGATGTCCCGAACAATGAATACGGTTTGATCATGCCTGATCAGCCTGTGCTCTGTGGTCCTGGTTCGGAAAAGCCATATGCGGATCATGTGCGCTTTGTAGGGGATCAGATCGCAGTCGTGGTAGCAGAAAGCGAAACGATTGCTGCGAGGGCGATGCATGAGATTGTAGTCGAATTTGAAGACCTGCCTCTTGTGCTCGATCCGATCGAAGCGATGAAGGATGGCAGTGATCTTGTTCATCCCGATAAAGAATCGAATATTTTTTGCCACTACCGCATCCGCAAAGGTGAACTGGAGCAAGCGTTTAACGAAGCTGCCGCCATAGTCGAAGCGGAGTACCACACACCGGCCCAGGAGCATGCCTTCCTGCAGCCCGAAGCCGGAGTTGCATATATTGATGAGGAGGGCCGCATAACGGTCGAGGTCGCGGGTCAGTGGACGCACGAAGACCAAGAGCAGGTTGCCCACGCGCTGGACGTCCCGTTGGAGAAGGTGCGCATAATCTATCCTGCGATCGGCGGCGCATTTGGCGGCCGTGAAGATATGTCGGTGCAGATTGTGCTGGCGTTGGCGGCGATGAAGCTCCATGAGCGGGGGATCGACCGAGCGGTCAAAGTTATCTGGTCCAGAGAAGAGTCGATCTTTGGACACCATAAACGACATCCTTTCGTGCTGCGCGCCAAATGGGCGGCTGATAAGGAAGGTCATATCACCGCGGCAAAAATGGAAGTCATCCAGGATGGCGGCGCGTATGCGTATACATCAACCAAAGTATTGGGCAACGCTACGTTGATGTGTACTGGTCCATATGAGATTCCTAACGTCCACGTAGATGCATATTCCGTATACACCAATCATGTTCCTGGCGGAGCATTTCGTGGATTTGGCGGGCCGCAAGCCGCGTTTGCAGCCGAAGCTCAGCTGGATAAACTAGCTGAGTCACTGGGCATAGACTCAGTTGAAATCCGAATACGTAATTTACTATATGAAGGCTCACTGATGTCGGTCAATTCCCCGTTGCCAAAGGGTGTGAGCATTGACCAGGTTGTCGAAGCAGCTGCATTGAAAGCTGGCTGGACAAAAGGTGATGTTGGGTGGATTAAACCGTCCGAGCAGGAAGCAGAGGTTCTGGATCGAGGCACGAAAAGAAGGGGGATCGGTTTTGCCTGTGGGTTCAAGAACGTCGGTTTCTCGTTTGGCGCTCCCGAACGGGCGTTTGCTGAAATCGAACTGCATGGCGGGCCAGAAATCGAAGAGGTTGTGCTGCATCACGCCGGCGCCGATGTAGGCCAAGGTGCTCATACGGTCTTCGCCCAGATGGCGGCTGACGCTGTGGGTGTGCCCTTGGAGAAAGTGCGGTTGGTTGTCTCAGACACCGCTAAGACAAGTGATTCGGGATCCTCATCGGCTTCCCGCATGACGTTCATGTCGGGCAACTCGATACGCGGTGCAGCGGAAGCTGCACTGGCCAAATGGCAGGCGGAGGAAAGACCGGCCGTAGCAAAATTCGAATACAAACCACCAGCTACAACACCCTATGATAAAGAAACCGGTGAGTCATACCCTAATTTCGCATATGGCTATGTCGCCCAGGTAGTTACTGTTGAGGTAGATACCGAGACAGGTGAGTTGACGATCCTGGATGTTATCTCCGCCAACGATGTTGGTAAAGCGATTAACCCGCAGCAGGTCGAGGGACAGATCGAGGGTGGGGTCGTGCAGGCAGCTGGTTATGCTGTGTTGGAGAACTTCAAGCAAGAAGGTGGCTACGTTCAAACTGACCAGATGTCCACCTATCTGATCCCTACAATCCTGGATATCCCTGAACGGGTGCAATCGGTGATCTTGGAAATTCCCGATCCGATTGGGCCTTGGGGGGCTAGAGGTATGGCGGAAATGCCATTTATCCCGCTCGCACCAGCGATCGTCGCAGCAGTCCACGATGCAGTCGGTGTCTGGTATGACGAATTTCCATTGACGCCCGAGCGCATCCTGCACGGATTGGGAAAATTGTAATCTGATGGAATTCAATCAACCGCTCGTGCTGATTCGCGGGGGCGGCGATCTGGCCAGCGGAGTGGCGCTTCGCCTGCATCGGGTGGGATTCGCAGTCTTGATCACCGAGATCGAAAAGCCTATGACCGTCCGGCGCGCCGTGGCATTCTCACAGGCAGTCTATACGGGCGAAGCTCAAGTTGAGGATGTTACCGGGCGGCTTGTTGAGGAGACCGCAGAAGTTCAGACTGCATTACAAGAGCAGATCATCCCAATTGTTATTGATCCTCAAGCAGACATCCGATCAAAGTTAAAGCCCATCGCAATCATCGATGCGCGCATGCGCAAA
>JASFLN010000160.1:0-4898 GCA_050118075.1 Anaerolineales bacterium | reverse complement strand
GTACTACAGGAGGAAATCTGGCGACCTTCTCTGATCGAGCCGTGATTTTTTCTTTCCGGTGGCGTCAGGCGGGAATGAGCGCGATGACCTCAATCTCGATTTGTGCAGCCTTCGGCAGGGCTGCAACCTGGACTGCCGATCGCGCCGGCGGCGTGTCGCCAAAAAATTCGGCGTACACAGCGTTTACCGCCGTGTAGTCGTTCATATCCGCCAAGAATACAGTCACCTTCACAACGTTCTCCAGTGAGGTTCCCGCTTCCGACAATACGGCGGTGAGATTCTCCAGTGATTGACGTGTTTGTGCCTCAACACCACCGGGTGCGAACTCACCCGTCGCCGGATCGACGCCGAGTGAACCTGAAGCAAAGACGAACATGCCGGCTTTAATCGCCTGGGAGTAAGGACCAATGGCAGCCGGTGCATTCTTCGAAGCGATGACTTCACGTTTCATCCTGATCTCCTTCGTGAATATATTCAACCATCCGATTGTACGCTCCGTGTAATCGGGATGCAAAATCTTATTAAAATCTGCCTGGAACAGAGTAGGGGCGACCCGGCGGGTCGCCCCTACAGCACTTTATTTTTTGAGGGCACGGCATATCGTCCCCTTACCCCATATTCCTGATCCCGGATTTCCTCGTCCCTAAACGACGATATTCACCAACCGCCCCGGCACATAGATCACATCGCGCGGGTCCTTACCTTCCATGAACCGCTGGGCGACCTCGCTGTCAAGCGCCAATCGTTTTGCTTCTTCTTCCGAGATCTCCGCCGGGACCTCGATGCGATCGCGCACCTTGCCGTTCACCTGCACAATCAGCGTGATCTGCTCCTCGGCTGCCAGATCGGGGTCAAATTCCGGCCAATCTTGATTATGGATCGAAAAATCGTTTCCACGTCGAGCCCACAATTCCTCTGCGATGTGTGGTGTAGAAGGCGCCATCAGCAGCAGCAGATTGTCCACGGCGTCCTCAAATACTGCGCTGCCTCTCATGCCTTGATCTTCTGCAGCCAATATCTCGTTCGTCAACTCCATCAAAGCCGAGATGACGGTGTTGAATTCAAATTGCTCCAGATCCTGCGAAACCTGTCGGATGGTCTGATGAACCTTTCGCTGCAGCGCACGCTCAGATTCTTGATCCGCTGAGCTCTCCGCTGTCTCTTTGCTCTCCACCACCAGTGCCCATACCCGGTTCAACCAGCGCACAACACCTTGAATGTTATCCGGGCTCCACGGGCCACCTTCTGTCCAGCGGTATCCGAACATGAGATAAGCTCGCACCGCGTCGGCACCGTACATCTCAACCTGCTCATCCGGATCGATGACATTGCCGCGCGATTTGCTCATGCGCTGTCCGTCTGGACCCAGGATTTGACCCTGATTTCGAAGCTGCAGCATCGGTTCGGGCCCTTCTGTGATCCCCATATCGCGCATCGCTTTGTGGAAATAACGCGTATAGATCAGGTGCATCGTGGCGTGCTCCATGCCGCCCGTGTATGTGTCCACCGGCATCCAGTAGTCATACTCACGCGGATCGAAGGGACCCTGATCATATTGCGGGCTCAAGTATCGCAAGTGATACCAGGAAGAGCACATGAAGGTGTCCATTGTGTCGGTCTCACGCTCAGCAGGACCGTCACACTCGGGGCAAGTGGTGTACTTCCATGTTGGGTGGAATTTGAGCGGGCTCTCGCCGGTCGGCTTCCATTCGATATCTTCTGGCAGCTCAACCGGCAACTGCTCCTCTGGGACCGGTACAATGCCGCAATTCTTACAGTACAGCATCGGGATGGGCGCGCCCCAGTAGCGCTGGCGGGAAATCAGCCAGTCGTGCAGACGATAGTTAACCGACGCCTTCCCTGTGCCGCGCTCTTCGAGAAAGGCAATCGCAGCGTCGAAGGCTTCATCTGCCGGCGTTCCGTTCAATGGTCCGGAGTTGATCATCTCGCCATACTCCGGCAGCGCTTCCTCCATCAACTCACCATCCAGCGATTCATAGCCTTCAGGCAAAATGACCGGCCGGATCTCCAATCCAAATTTGCGTGCAAATTCAAAGTCACGCTGGTCGTGAGCCGGCACGGCCATGATCGCGCCAGTTCCATATGTCATGAGGACATAATCGGCGATCCAGACCGGGATACGCTCGCCATTTACCGGGTTTATCGCGTATCCACCGGTGAAGACGCCGCTTTTCTCTTTATCCAGTGATTCACGCTCGATATCTGTTTGACGCACTGCCTCGTGAATATAGGCATGCACTTCTTGTTCCTGCTCCGGGGTCGTTAGCTTCTCAACCAGCGGATGTTCAGGTGCCAGCACCATGAACGTCGCGCCCCACAACGTGTCCGGGCGTGTGGTGAAAACTTCCATCTCATCCCCATCCTCGGTCTTGAAGACGACCTGCGCGCCCTCGCTGCGGCCGATCCAATTCGTTTGCAGGATTTTCACCGGTTCAGGCCAGTCGATGGAGTCAAAGTTAAGCAGTTCATCCGCATAATCCGTGATGCGGAAGAACCACTGCTCCAGATCTTTCTTGATCACCGGCGTCTTACAGCGCTCACAGACCCGGTTTTCACCTACCACCTGCTCTCGAGCCAGTGTCGTGTTGCATTGCGGGCACCAATCCACAGGCGACATCTTGCGGTACGCAACGTCATTCTTGAACATCTTCAAAAAGAACCATTGCGTCCAGCGATAGTATTCCGGATCGGATGAGATCGCTTCGCGTGACCAATCCCACATTGCGCCCATACTGCGCAGCTGTCGTCGCATGTTGTCAATATTGGCGTAGGTCCATTCTTTAGGGTGAATATCACGCTGAATGGCGGCGTTTTCAGCCGGAAGACCGAACGCGTCGAATCCAATCGGATACATCACGTTGTATCCACGCATGCGCAGGTAGCGCGCCCGGGCGTCTGAGGGTGCCATCGCGTACCAGTGACCAATATGCAGATCACCGGAGGTATAGGGGAGCATGGTCAGGAAGTAAAATTTTTCTCGACTCTCATCGATTACCGCTTTGTACAGCTCATCCTTCTCCCAACGAGCCTGCCAGCGGCCTTCGATTTCAGAGGGCTCATAACGCTCTGCTTTTTCTTCCGTTCGTTGAACCATCATCCACACTCCTGCTCACATCAACGAATGAACACCATGTATATAAAAAAGAAAACCCTCCGCCCTGCAGGGACGAAGGGGACCTCCGCGGTACCACCCTGGTTGACCAGCACTTGCTGGACCGCTCGATCACGATAACGGGTGAGACCGCTCCCGGCTACTCAAATTCGCCGAAAGGACCTGTCCTTAATCAAGGACGGCAGGCGAGTTCAGCCCAGTGTTCCGCATACACCTGCCGGGCTTACACCCTCCCCGGCTCGCTGGCGGATTGCTTACTGCTACTGCCATAGTCAAAAATCAATTTTCAGGTGGACCCAGTGGGATTCGAACCCACGACCTTCTCAATGCCATTGAGACGCGCTCCCAGCTGCGCCATGGGCCCATGCACGAGTGGACCTGGCGGGATTCGAACCCGCGACCTCATCAGTGCGATTGATGCGCGCTCCCAACTGCGCTACAGGCCCGCGTTGGGTGCGAAGATTGTACCCCCCGTAGAGATACACTGTCAAGGTGACGGCTGTGTCCATTGCTAGAATCCCAGGAATTGCATTCCAGAAGCTTTGTCCGCCGATCACCCACCACTATAATTTCTCTTAAACAATGGAGGCTGCATGAATCTCGAGCGTATAAACACACTCAGGTCTAAACTCGATGACTATGAGGTCGATGGTGCGGTGGTTATTCCAGGACCGACCATGCAATACCTCACCGGTCACAAATTCCACCTCATGGAAAGACCGGTTTTCCTGCTTGTCGGAAACCACCATGACCCGGTGATCATTCTTCCAGAATTGGAGAGTGGTCGTGTCACAGATTCGAAAGATGATCTTAACATCTTCCCCTACGCTGAAGACGATGCATCCCGGTCGAAAGCAATTGAAGAAGCGGTCAACTTGATCGGTCTCTCGGCACGTGCTATCGCTGTCGAGCCACTCATCTTGAGATATTTTGAATTGGAACTACTGCGAGCCGCAGCACCCAACTGGTCATTCCAGGCGGGTGAAGGATTGTTCAGCGCCTTGAGGATCCATAAAGATCAATTCGAGCTGGAGCATATGCATACTGCAGTTCAAATCGCCGAAAACGCGCTCGAGCAAACCCTGCCCCTGATCAGAATTGGAATGACCGAGCGCGAGCTGGCCGCTGAACTCGTCGTCCAACTGCTCCGCGCTGGTTCGGATTCCGATCTTCCATTTCAGCCGATCGTGGCATCTGGACCGAACAGCGCACTGCCGCATTCCACACCCACCGAACGTAAGCTTTCCTCGGGCGATCTGTTGATCTTGGATTGGGGCGCGCGTTCAGAGGGTTACATATCGGATATTACACGCACATTCGCAGTTGGAGAGATCGACCCCGAGGACGAGAAAGTCTATCAAATCGTACTTGAAGCCAACAACGCAGGACGCGCGGCGGTAAGGCCGGGTGCTACCTGCGATAGCATAGATCATGCCGCCCGAGAGGTCATCGAAGCCTCCGGTTATGGGCGCTTCTTCATCCACCGCACCGGACACGGTATTGGCCTTGAGGCACATGAGCCACCCAATATTCGCTCCGGCGAGATGCAAATCCTTGAACACGGGATGACCTTCACCGTGGAACCTGGAATTTACCTCCCCGGAAAAGCGGGCGTTCGGATTGAAGATAATATCTTCGTCACCGCAGATGAAGAGCAGACGCTGACTAAACTGAACCGTTCATTGGATGTCGTTGGATGATGCTGCTTGAACAAAGAGCACGACCATTCTTCTTTCCCGGAGGCAGATCCGGCTGTGTTCTGATC
>JASFLN010000159.1:0-4907 GCA_050118075.1 Anaerolineales bacterium | reverse complement strand
ATGTCACGATAGACCTCATGAACCTCAGCATCAACGTAATCATGCACCAATTGGGCTAGTTTCAGCGAATACATGCAGCAGACCCTTGAGCAGTATTCATGGAAGCGTTCATCCCGACTGCCGATGCAATGCAAAATGGCAACTTTCTTCGGCTTCTCACCATTCTTTAGAAGCACTTTCCCATCGGTAGGACCGCCAGTATTGATCAGCCTTTCGAACTCCATCGCCGAAATCACATTGTCAAGCTTGCCGTAACCTAGCTCGGGGAAGCGCGTAGGGTCGAAATCCTGGAAACCCGTCGCCAGGATGATCGCACCGACTTTCAAATCGATCTGTTGATCCTGCATGTCATGATGTATCGCGCCTCGTTCACACGCGGCGACACATTCGAGACACTCTGAGCAAACGCCACACTCCAGACATCGTCCAGCTTCAGCGATGGCTTCCTCTTCTGTTAGTGCAAGATCGACCTCATTAAAATTGTTCTTCCGGTCTTTTAGTGGAATGGATCGAATGGATGCCCTGGGACGATCGTAGCCATTCCCCTGCGAAAGTTTTCTGTTGATCTCTTCTTCAGATAGTTCAACGACTGGTGGGTTATAGGGCTCTTGTAAGCCATCCTCGCCACGCAGGAAACGGTCGATGCTGCGTGCCACGTGATGACCCTCCCCAATGGCATCGACTACAAAGAATGTCATACCCCTTCGCACGTCCCCCGCGCAGAAGACCCCGGGTACGGAGGTCATCATGTCCTTGTCGGTGACCACACCGACGGGATAGCGGATATGCATGCTGCCATCTTGAGGGAGGAAAGAGAAATCAGGCCCCTGCCCAATCGCCCAAACAACAATATCAGCTGGAATGATGTGCTCGGACCCAGGGATTTCGGAGATGTCTGGTCGACCTCCCTTGAAGCCACGGAATTCAACCTCTACACAGCGGATCCCCTGAATCTTGCCATCCTTTACGACGACTTCCTTGAACGTCCTGCCGGCATAAAGCTTGATGCCCTCTTCCTCGGCAACCTCGATTTCCCATTCAAAGCCCGGCATCTCGCCTCTCGGTTCAAGGCAGATCATGCTTACCTTGGGTCCTCCCAAACGCAGCGCTGTGCGAGCTGCGTCCAGGGCCACATTTCCACCCCCGAGCACCGCAACTTTTTTACCCCTCAGGTCTGGGGCTTCTCCCAAGCGAACACGTTCAAGCAAATCAAGGCTCAGCCAGTTATCGGGGTGATTGGCATTGCGTATTTGAAGCTTTTTAGCCTGATGAGCACCGCTTGCGATCAACACAGCGTCGTAGCCTTCGTCAAGCAAACCAGGGATATCGTCAATCCTTGTGTTAAGCTCGAGCTCAATGCCTTCCTTCAGGATTTGACCGATCTCCCACTCAAGCAATTCAGTGGGCAGCCGATGCGGTGGGATGCCAACACGCATCATGCCCCCGGCCACAGGGAGTGAATCAAAAACCTTGACCTGATGTCCTATTCGGATAAGGTCGAGCCCAGCAGTGAGACCTGCAGGACCAGCTCCGATAATCGCAATTCGCTTCCCGGTCGGTAATGGATCCTCTTGGAATGGAGTTCCAGCCAGTGACTTGTCACGCATGGACTCTAATTCATGTCTATGCGCATAAGCCCAGTCAGAGACGAAGCGTTTCAGAGCCATAATGCTTACGGCTTCACCCACTTTTCCACGAGAGCATGCATCTTCACAGCGATGGTTACAAACCCTCCCACAAACCGAGGGGAAAGGATTTTCTCGCCTAATCGCCCAATAGGCATCAGCAAAACGGCCTGCACGAATCAGGGCGATATATCCCTGAGCACGCTGATCGGTTGGGCATGCATCACGACAGGGAGCCACACCCCGCTTCTCTATCGTGAATGAGCCTGGAACAGCCTGTGGAGAATAGCGATAGGTCGCTTTGCGAGAAGCGAGATCGAGATCAAAGGGATTGGGGATCTCAACCGGACAAGCCTCAGCACACTGACCACATCCTGTGCAGAGTTCCTCGTCGATGTAGCGTGATTTTCGACGCACGCGCACGTCATAATTACCGACGTATCCGGATACTTTTTCTACTTCGCTGTAGGCCAGCAGTTCGATGTTCTTGTGGCGTCCCACGGACACCATTTTGGGGGTGAGAATTCAAGCCGCACAGTCGAGCGTTGGAAACGTTTTGTAAAGCTGGGCCATATGGCCACCGATACTCGGTTCCCGCTCGACCAGGTACACCTGCTTACCAGAATCTGCCAGTCTTATTGCGGCCTCGATACCCGCGATTCCGGCACCTACAATAAGAACCGCGGGGGTCATGTCCACCTTACGCATCTCCAGCGGCGCATGATGATAGACACGTCCAACAGCTGCCTCCACCATGCTCATCGCCTTCTGGGTCGCCAGGTCTGGGTCGTCAACCACCCATGAGCACTGCTCACGAATATTGGCCATCTGGAAATAGAACGGGTTGAGACCGGCTTCCTCGCAAGCTGCACGAAAAGTTGGTTCGTGCATCAGCGGTGAACATGACGCCACGACGACGCGATTCAGGCCATGTTCATGGATATCATCCTTAATCATGTCCTGGCCGGGATCGGAGCACATATAACTGTACTCCCGGGCTACAGTGACCCCCTCTAGAGTTGATGCGTACGCCGCGACCGCCTCCACGTCCACCGTTGCGGCGATATTCGTGCCGCATCGGCAAACATATACGCCGGTGCGTATTTTCGAGCGATTCATGCAACGGCCTCCTGTTCTATCAGCGAACTTTTAGCCTGCTGAGGTGCAAGTACACCGATGATTTCTGCAGTGATCTGCTGACGCGTAAATCCGTGTTGGATCGCCGCTCCAGCCGGGCAGGCAGCCACACAGGCTCCGCAGCCCTTGCAAAGCACTTCGTTCACGTGTGCAACCAAACGGTCTTCCAGCTGCCTCATCTCGATGGCACCATAAGGGCACAAACCCTCGCAGGTGCGGCAGCCGCCGCAATGATCCGTGTCGATATAAGAGGTGAAAGGTTCTAGATCAACACGGCCGGCATCCATCAATGCCAAGGCTGCAGCCGCTGCAGCGCCACTGTGAGCTACCGTATCAGGAATGTCACGCGGACTCTGACAAGCTCCAGCCAAGAAGATGCCTTCGGTCGCGGTTTCGACAGGTCCTAATTTTGGATGTTTCTCCAGGAAAAATCCGTCTGGGCTCATACTAAGGCTGAAGAGTCTGCCCATGTCCGCATGGTCTTCTTGAGGTTCGAAGCCAGTGCTCAGCACAACCATGTCAACAGGAATCTCCAGCTGCTCACCCGTATAAATGTCAACGGTTGAGATCATGAGGCCCTTTCCATTTTGTGAGACCTGGATGTCTTGATCGAAGCGCCGGAAATTCACACCTTCACGCTCAACGCGATGGAAAAAGGATTCATATCCTTTTCCGAACGTACGCATATCCCGATAGAACTCATAGACCTCTGCATCAAGGACATCACGCACGAGGTGAGCAAGCTTTAGAGAGTACATACAGCAAACTCGCGAACAGTATTCATGATAGTCCTTATCACGACTGCCCACGCAGTGGATGATCGCCACTCTCTCGGGTGTGCTGCCATCCGCCATAGACACCTTCCCCGAGGTTGGACCACCTGAGTTGATCATGCGCTCGAACTGCATACCCGTTACTACATTGTCAAGCTGGCTATACCCATACTCAGGCGCAATGCTTGGATCAAAGTCCTTGAAACCCGTTGCCAGGATGATCGTCCCGACCTCGAGATCAAGCAGCGTATCTTGCTGCTCGAAATCAATTGCATCGCGCGGACAGAATTTGGCACACGCGCCACATTTTCCATTCTTAAAGTAGGCACAATTTTCCACATCGATGACCGGAATGCGCGGGACGGCCTGTGCAAATGGAAAATAAATCGCCGGTCGATTGCCTAAACCCAGGTCGAACTCAGAGGGAATTTTCTTCCAAGGGCATTTCTCAACACAGGTCCCACAGCCTGTGCACTCATCTTCGTTGACATAACGAGCCTTTTTACGCACTCGTACGTTGAAGTTGCCAACGTAACCTGATACCTCTTCAACTTCACTGTAGCTCAGCAGTTCGATATTTTCGTGGCGTCCCACGGACACCATTTTGGGTGTGAGAATTCAAGCCGCACAGTCTAATGTTGGAAAGGTCTTATAAAGCTGAGCCATATGGCCACCGATGGTCGGCTCGCGTTCGACCAGGTACACCTGTTTACCAGCATCAGCCATGCGGAGCGCCGCTTCGATGCCCGCAATCCCACCACCGACCACGAGCGCGGACTGCTTGACATCCGCTGTTCCAATGGTAAGCGGCTCCTGCCAGCGTGATCTATGCACCGCAGCAGCCACCAGATCCTTCGCCTGAGCCGTCGAGCGGTCATGATCCATCGAAATCCAGGAACAATGCTCGCGGATATTCGTCATTTGGCAGCAGAATGGATTCATTCCAGCTTCATGACACGCCGCCCGAAACGTGTCTTCCTGCATCAAAGGCGAACATGCGGCAACGACAACCCGTTCAACTCCCAGGTCCTTGATATCTTTCTTGATCAGCGCCTGACCGGGATCAGAACACATGTAAGCATAGTGACGGGCTACTGTCACCCCTTCAAGTCCCTGCGCATACCCTGCGACTGCTTCAACATCTACGCTTCCTGCGATGTTGGTGCCGCAGTGGCACACATATACTCCCACAGCGTTGGAGGGCTCCATGTTTTTGCGCTCCTTCTCTATTAACGCGCCGCCCTTGTATGTCAGAATCGCTCCATACGGCTTTGCGTTGAAGCTGATTCCGCCATTAGCGTATCTATATTGTGCATTTTTTCACAATGTGGACAGAATGTATAGTGACGCTTATCCAAAAAGCGTGTGAGAC
>JASFLN010000158.1:0-4909 GCA_050118075.1 Anaerolineales bacterium | reverse complement strand
CCGTAAACGCTGTTGAAGTGTTGCCTGAATTCCCCACAGCATCTCGTCGGCCTGTTGTTTTGTTTTCGCTTTTGCCGTAACACGGATGTCCACTCGTCCGGGGTGAGCGCTCAAACCAACGGTCGGGTTGCTCAATTCTTCCAGGTCACTTATGCGCTCATCAAGGATCGATTCACCGATCCCTGCAGTCCGGACCAGTCGCGTCTGAATGATTTCATATGCGCCCAGCTTGCGCTTCAGATAGGGAATGACGTCGTTATCCAGTAAATGAATCATCTCGCTTGGTACACCTGGAAGCGCGATCACGGTGGCTGTTTCAGCTTCGAGGATGAAGCTTGGTGCGGTGCCGACTGGATTTTCGATGGGGAGCGCTCCCTCCGGAATATAAGCCTGGCGGCGGTTATTCTCAGTCGGTTCCCTACCGAACTGTGCAAATCGAGCTTGAATTTGATGCCATAATTCATCATTGAAGATAAGATCGTGCCCCATCGAATTGGCAATTCCTTCACGAGTGGCGTCGTCGATTGTGGGACCAAGGCCGCCCGTAGTGATGATGAGGTCGGCGCGTGAGGCGCTGGCGCGCACGGCTTCTGATATGCGAAGAGCGTTATCCCCCACCGTGGAAGTGAGATAGATATCAATCCCGATATCACGCAGTTTGCGCGCGAGGGTACGGGTGTTCGTATCTACGATTTCACCCAGCAGGATTTCTGTACCGATAGTGATGATTTCTGCTTCCATGATAATCTCTATACCACGTTGTATTCGTGGATCAGTCGTCCTTCATCAAAACGTGCTAGGTCTAAGGATGAGACATCTACAGTTTTGGCTTGACCTTCCGTAATATATTCCTGCATCAGCTTCCCTGATATGGGACCGTGCATAAATCCATGACCCGAGAAGCCTCCAACAATCCAAAACCCTTCGACAGGAGTTGGCCCAAAGATAGGATGGGCATCCGGTGTGACTTCGTAGAGCCCAGCCCAGGCTGCCAAACGACCCGCTTCCTCGAGCATGGGCATACGATCGGCAGCTGAGCTGATAGCCTGTATTTCCCAATCATCATCGATTGACTGATCAAAGCCAGGTGTTTCATCCGGGTTAGACATCCCAGTTAGGATACCCTCCCCTTCACGATGAAAATATAACGACTGTGCAAAGTCAATTACAAACGGAAAATCGGCTGGCAGCTCCGGCAATGGGGTGGTAGTGATCATTTGTCTACGTAATGGGGTTATTGGTATTTCGACTCCAGCCATCTCCCCGATCAGCGCAGCCCAGGGTCCGGCGGCGTTCACAACAATTGGAGTATCAACGCTGCCGTGTTGTGTTTTGACAGAATGTACTCTGCTGGATTCGATAACGATATCAATCACTTCCGTATCCGTGATAGCTTTTATCCCTGAGCGCCGCGCCGCTTGAATATAACCCATCACGACACCGTTTGGATCGGCGAGCCCGTCGTTTGGATTGTAGGTGCCGCCCAGTGCGTCCGGGAATTTCATCATGGGGAGTCGAGTTTGGATGTCATCTGCTGTCACCCACTCGCTTGCTACGCCGAGACCCTGTTGCATTTGAAGGTTCCGTTGGAAAGAGTTAAGGTCAGCTTCGTCTGTAAGCACAAATAAGTATCCGCATTTCCTGACATCAGGGTCCTGACCCGTTTCATCTTTAAAGCGATCAAGCATGTCCAGGCTGATGATTGAGAGCTTTACGTTCACTTCTGTGGCGAATTGATGGCGGATGCCACCAGCACAACGGCCGGTCGCTCCCTGTCCAAAGTAGCTTTCTTTTTCGATCAAGAGGACGTCCTTTATACCCGCAAGTCCTAGGTGATAAGCGGCGCTGGCGCCCATTACGCCGCCGCCAATTACGACAACATCTGCTGTTTTTGGCAAATCTACGGTCATTGGATTCTCTCCAGGTTGAGAGGTTTAGAAATCAACTTCTGTACCCAGGCCCTGCATCACAGCGCCTTCAAGTGCACGTGCTGCAGCAATGGCGTCCTGGACGGCGACACCCACTGATTTGAAAAGCGTGATGTCTTTGTCAGATGTGCGTCCAGTTTTCTTCCCCAGGATTACCTCGCCAAGCTCTCCAATAATGTGGTCCTTGGAAATGATGCCCTCATCCAGCGGGATAATCAAGTCGCCAGCTTCATCCAATGCCGCTTCGTAGGCATCCACAAACACACGTGCTTTCTGGACCGTATCGCTGCCTATCTCCTGCATTTGCGGGGTGAACGCTCCAACTGCGTTTATGTGTGTACCTGGCTGAAGATCGGTTGAGGAGAAGACCGGGGTCTGCGAGGTGGTTGCTGTGCAGATGATATCCGCATTGATCACCGCCGCAGCAGAGTGCTCTACGATGGTTAGTTGATCTGGAATTGGTCCTTTTCCAGCCATATCATCAACAAATTTGAGCGCACCGGTGTGATCAAGACTGTAGATAAAGACTTCCTGAATTTGCCGAACCGTGCAGACCGCTTCCAGCTGGGTGCGCGCCTGGACGCCGGATCCAAAAAGGCCTACCGTTTTCGAATCCGTGCGAGCAAGGATATCAGTGGCTGCGCCTGATGCTGCTCCTGTGCGGATTGCGGTAAGTGCACCGCCTTCCATTAAAGCTGTGGGTCGACCCGTTGTCGGGTCCAGTGCAAGCACGGCGGCATATATTGTTGGTTCACTGATTGCCGCGTTTTGTGGAAATACGGAGACGACTTTAACCGCAAGATCTTCGCTTTCCGATAAATAGGCAGGCATGATAAGCGTGACACCTTCATGGGCATCCACCTCTAACCTAGATCGCAGTGGAAATTGAGCGCTGCCCGCAGAAAGCTGCGCGAAGGCAGCCTTCATCGCTTCAACGGCTGCACTCATCGGCAGAGCTTTCCCAACCTCTTTTGCGTTTAAGATAAATAGCTTCATCGAAAGGTCTCCTCAATGCTATAGCGATGCACAGAAAAACAGGCGGATCTGAGTGCCATGATCCGCCTGTTTCTACGAATGCTAGCCAACCCTAATCGATGCCTAAATAGGCTTTCTGCACGGTTGGATTTTCACGCAAACCATCGGCGGAATCTTGCAGGACGATCTCGCCGGACTGTAGTACGTAGCCACGAGAAGCGACTTGCAGAGCCATGTGTGCGTTCTGCTCGACCAGGAGGATCGTTGTGCCCTCTCGATTGATCTCGACAATCGTATCGAATACGCTTTCCACCAGAACAGGTGCCAGCCCCATGGATGGTTCGTCCATCAGGAGAAGACTGGGGCTTGCCATCAGAGCGCGAGCAGTGGCGAGCATCTGCTGTTCGCCACCGCTTAACGTCCCAGCGACCTGAGAGCGACGTTCGTAAAGTCTTGGGAACAACTCAAAGACTCTTTCGAAATCACTCTGGATGCCGTTACGATCTGATCGATAATAGGCTCCCATATCCAGGTTCTCGCTAACCGTGAGCCGTGCGAAAACACCGCGTCCCTCTGGGACCATGGAGACACCTTTATAGACGATTTCATGTGCCGGGTAAGGCTCCAGATCCTCACCCTGCAAATGGACGTAGCCTTGTCGTGGTTTAAGCAACCCGCAGATCGTCTTGAGCGTCGTTGATTTTCCGGCGCCATTTGCCCCGATCAGCGTGACAATCTCGCCTTCATCAACCGTGATCGAGATTCCCTTAAGGGCGTGAATGTTTCCGTAGTATGCATGTATGTCGTTTACTTCAAGCATTGCCATGGGGATCGCTCCTCATGCTCTCGCCGCTGAGTCAAAACCCGTTGCGGCGCCTCGACCCAGGTAAGCTTCAATAACTTCAGGATTTTGTTGGATTTCATCTGGCGTTCCTTCGGCGATCTTGACGCCATAGTCAAGCACCGTCACACGCTCAGAGATGCCCATGACCACTCGCATGTCATGCTCGATCAGCAAGATGGTGATCCCCAGCTCATCGCGCAGGCGTCGGATGAAGCGCATTGTCTCTGCTGATTCGTGTGGGTTCATGCCAGCCGTGGGTTCATCCAGCAGCAAGAGCTCCGGTTGGTTGGCGAGTGCGCGTGCGATTTCGAGCCTGCGTTGATCGCCGTAAGGTAAGTTCTTGGCGAGCAGATCGCCTTTGCTCTCAAGCCCCACGAACTGCAGGATCCGATTGGCTTCAGTCTGCGCCCATTCTTCCTCTTTTTGAGTGCCGCGTGACCCGAGCACGGCACCTATCCAATTAGATTTCAGTTCGGGTTCCATGCCGACAAGGATATTCTCGATGGCGGTCATGTTCTCGAACAAGCGGATATTCTGGTAGGTGCGGGTGATGTGGCGTTTAGCGATTTGATCAGGTGAGCGACCGTCAATTCGATTACCATCGAAAACAATCTCGCCCGAATCGATCTGGTAGAAACCGGTAACACAGTTGAAATAGGTCGTCTTGCCGGCACCGTTGGGGCCGATGATGCTTACAATCGAACCCGTCGGTACATCAAAGTCGAAGTTGTTTACCGCCACAAGACCACCGAAGCTCTTAGTGACAGCTTTAGATTGAAGGATAAACCCATTAGCTTCCATGCGATCAATCTCCTGCCTCGTTAATAAGCGCGCCTTCTTCGATTATCTCCGGTTCCGCTGAATGCAATTCTCTGCGGCGCACCGCCGATGGCCAGAAACCTTCCGGTTTTAGCAGCATCATCACGATCAGAAGAGCGCCATACATAAGGAGTCGATATTCAGCGAACTCGCGTAAGAGTTCAGGCAAGCCGACCAGTATCAGGGCTCCGACGACAACGCCAGGTAGGCTTCCCATCCCGCCCACGATGATCAGGCTCAGGACGTTGATGGAGATGAGCAAGTTGAAGCTGTGCGGGAAGATTGAGGTGAGCTTGCTGGCGAAGATCGCCCCGGATAACCCAGAGAAAGCTGCGCCGATGCC
>JASFLN010000157.1:0-4919 GCA_050118075.1 Anaerolineales bacterium | reverse complement strand
GAAGACCCAGAGATCAAACAAGTCATCCAGATCACAGTCACAAGCCTCTTCTGCCACAGCCTGGAACCCTTCTGCATCAGCAGACTCAAAAAGGTATTCCTCGTAGTATCCCTTGAGGAAGGCCTCAAATTCGCGTTCACCCAACCGCTGCCGCAGAGCATCCAGAAACAAGGCGCCTTTGAAATAGACGATCACTGCATACTCATTGACCCCGCTGTATCCGGCAACCGGAAGACCAATCGGAAGGTCAGCGTTTGGATTATCTCGCACAACGGCGCGCAGATTGCTGAGATAGCCTGCCCCTCGCCCGCTGCCCTGTGCATTTTCATAATACAGCGCGGTAGCAAATGTCGCCGCAGCTTCATCCAGCCAGGGTTCGTCTACCTGATCACCACCAATCAGTGCATAAAACCACTGATGGGCGATCTCGTGGACTGTGGGCTCGACAACCCATGGTGTGCCGACGGTGCCGATGTAGACCAGTCCTGGATACTCAATGCCACCAAACGCCCCCGGTGCATCGACGATATCCAGCTCGGGATACGGGTAAGGACCGACCAGCTCCGATAGCATTTCGAACTGAAACGAGGCCGAATCGAGCAGCGTTTCAACATCCGTTTCATGTTCGGCAAGCGTCCATACCTGCAGCGAGACATCATCCACTTCACGGACATTTCTCTCAAACGGCCCCAATGCGAAGGCTACATCCCGCATCGGTCCTGTGACGACCGTCACTCTTTGGAGTTCACCTTCGAGCTGACGATCTATCTCAACGCCTGAAGCGACCAGGTCCAACTCCTGTGGTGCGTTAATCACCAGATGATAGAGCGCGATGTCAGAGTTGGTCGTGTCCCCTCCCGGAGGTGGGTCCTCAACTTCCCAATCCTCACCTAGCCAGCGGGGGATCAAAGGGTAGAACGTCGGAGCGATCAGCACGCTTTCCGTGATCCCGAGTCGGCTTGGATTGCCACCATGAAATGAGCCGATTTCCACTCGGAAGGGCACATCAATCAAGAGCGACTCACCATTCTGAATCGGTAGCGAGAAAGGGATGCGCAGCACGGTTTCACCGACTTGCAGTTCCGTGTCCAACGTACGCCCATCACGCAATACCGGACCGGCGACCATCTGTGACTGATACTGCGGGTCATTCGGCCATAGACGCAGGACCAGATCGTAAAGCGGTTCACCCGTGGTGTTGGTGTACTCGATATGCGCGATCCCATCAATCAATGCTTCCGCCAAACCGGGCTCAAACTGAACCTCGATCTCAATCCAATAGCGCGTGAGCGATTCGGCCTTGAGATTGGGCACATTTGCCCCTTCGAGAAGGCCGGCTGTCAGATCGAGCTCGGGCAATTCTGGTCGCTGAGCTGCAGTCGGACTGGGTTCAGGTTCCTGCGTAGCTGTGTTTTTTGCTGGCAGGGTACTCGCCGAAGAAGGAGTGTTGACCTGGTCGGTACCCGTCGGCGACTGGCCACTAAACGGGGAACACGCGGCTACCGACAGCGCCGCGATCAAGAACAACCTGAGGAGAGACATCTTCATTCCCGTGAACCTCCAGGAGGTATGAAAAAGAGCGCCCCGAAGACGCCCTTTCAGTGGGCGGAACAGGACTCGAACCTGCGACCTCTTCCTTGTAAGGGAAGCGCTCTAACCAACTGAGCTATCCGCCCGTGCTGGCATTATAGCCGGGTGAATATAGGGGGTCAACGAGATACTCGGATAAGGGCTCGGGGATTAGCCGATCGGGTTCCCTGGCAAACGCTCAAATAGATGCTCAGGACTCTCCCCTGACAAAAATCAGAAGTTCACTTCCGTTCCAGGAGCGGTGAAACTATTAATCTACAACCTTGGCAGCTCGATCTTCTGCTGCTTTTGGTACTTACCTTTTTTGTCGGCGTAGGAGACGATGCACTCCTCATCAGCTTGAAAAAACAGCACCTGGGCGATGCCCTCGTTGGCATAAATTCTGGCCGGCAGTGGAGTAGTGTTGGAAATCTCGAGCGTGACGTATCCCTCCCATTCGGGCTCGAAGGGTGTCACATTGATGATGATCCCACAGCGAGCATACGTGGATTTACCGACACATATCGTCAGCACACTGCGCGGAATGCGAAAATATTCCAGCGTACGGGCAAGGGCAAACGAATTCGGCGGGATAACACATACATCCCCTTTGAAATCGACCATCGAATCACTATCGAACTCTTTCGGATCCACCACCGCCGAGAACACATTGGTAAATATTTTAAACTCATCCGCCACGCGGATGTCGTACCCATACGAAGACACTCCATAGGAGATCACACCATCTCGAACCTGTCCCTCTTCGAAAGGCTCGATCATCCCCTCTTCCCTGGCCATACGGATGATCCATGCATCTGATTTCAAACCCATAAAAACCTCCGCTTATTTGATGTATTCCGTCATCCAGCCGATCGTTGATCTCGTCGAACATGATTATGCAGCGTGCCGATGCCTTCAATCTCAACCTCAACCTCATCACCATCCGTCAAAGGACCAACACCCGACGGCGTTCCCGTTAAAATTACGTCGCCCGGATTGAGAGTCATCACCGACGACACATATGCCACCAGCGTCGCCACTGGAAACACCATATCCAGGGTCGAACCCAGTTGACGGAGCTGATCATTTACGCTGCACTTGATGATCAAATCGGAAGGATCAAGTTCGGTCTCGATCCAGGGACCGAGCGGGCAAAAAGTGTCAAACCCTTTGCCGCGTGTCCACTGCCCATCACCCCGCTGCAGATCACGCGCAGTCACATCATTGGCGATCGTGTATCCAAGAACATGCTTGTGTGCATCAGCGCGCTTGATCCACCGTCCGCCAAGACCGATCACGACGGCTAATTCCGCTTCATGCTCAACACGCTCAGATTGGGGCGGGATCAAAATCCGTTCTCCGTCGGCGATTATGCTGCTGGGGGGCTTTAGAAAGATAAGCGGGATCTCCGGGACCTCGGCGTCGTGTTCCTCGGCGTGGGCAACGTAATTGCGGCCGACACACACGATCTTCCCCGGAACGACGGGGGGATAGAGCTTTACCCGTTCTAATGAGACATAGGTCTTTTTACGTTTGAAAGCACCGAACGGGTCTCCATCCAGAGATCCAACCTTGCCCTCTGAGACCCAACCCCAGAGGATGTTTTTTCCGCTGCTCGGCAAATATCGGACGATACGCATACAGTGCTAAATCCGAGGACCCTCCCGTAATGTTTTGAGTGCTGCAGACGCTGAAAAGTGCAACCGGCCAACCATTATACAAGCCTACAGCAAGATTGCTCTCTATGAATGAAGTCGCTCTTCGAAATCTTCATTCCTCCGACGAGCCCACACCAGGTCATAGGTGACTTGCCAGGGGAAAACTTCCACGGCATCAAAACCGACCTGTTCGAGGACATCCGGAAAATCCTTGCGCGAGAATGTCTTCCCGAATATCCAGCGTGCCTCCCGTCCAACCCGGTTCGTCACCAGCAGGAAACCATCCTTCCGCAGCACCCGAGCCATTTCGCTTAGAGTCTCCCAGGGATCCGGTGTGAACTCTAATATTTCGAGACTGGCAACCAGGTCGAAGCTGCCGTCCGGGAAAGGCAGCGGGACCGCCCAGGCCCGCACCCATTGTGCGTCATGATCGGGAGTTCGATTACGCCCGATGTTGCCCATCTTTACCGAGGGTTCGAGGCAGATGACCTTAGCCCTGACATCCGGCAGCTGGAAAAGTCCCTTGGCCAACCTGCCGGTCCCGGCTCCCACGTCCAGCACAAGAGGATCTTCTAAAGAACCCAGTACCTGCGCTACAGGTTCGGCGAGAAATTTCCGCTCCCACTGACTGTCAAACTGCTTGATGCGCTCGTATTGGTTCGCGGCCAGGTCGTACAACCAAACAACAAAACGTCTGCCGAGATGCGTTCCCTCACTGACAATAAGTTCCCAGAATAGGATCGCAAGCACGAAAAAGATGATCAGGATGATGTAGACAAGCACAGGCATTCCAATCGGTCAGGGATTGGGGCAACTATAGCATGAGGGCATAGGGGATGATAGGAAGTTTGGCACCAGGGAGTGCATATGGGGAATCGGGGGACAAGGAAGTTATGCGCTCTGTCTGTCAGGCGCCAGATCACGGTTGATTTACTGGTGATGGGATGGGTCGTGGAAACAGCTATTGACAACCCTACTCTTCTTTGCTATTATATCGGCATACGATATATCGTCGTCCGTTATACCGTCCAACGATATATAACGAAAGCGAAAATCTATGATTGGTACAAAGCAACTTAATGACTACTTGCCGCTCACCGAGGCGACCTTCTACATTCTGCTCTCGTTAACCGAACCAAGGCATGGCTATGCAGTAATGCAGGATGTCGAGTCGATGAGCAACGGTACGGTCAAACTTGGACCGGGCACACTATACGGAGCATTCAGCAAACTCGAAGAGAACCATCTCATCAAGATGATCGATGAGATCGATCGGAGAAAGATCTACACGATCACAGACTCGGGCAGGCAGGTGCTCTCTGCCCAAGCCGATCGGTACGAGGTCATGCTTGAAAATGTCGAAAATAGAAAAGCTCGGTTCTGAACTTAATACACGGAGTCAAGAAAAAATGAGCGCTAAGTATGTAAATAAATTCAAATGCTTCTGGGCCTGGCAAGATGACCAAGAAGAAGCCTGGCTCTCACAGATGGCAGTTCAGGGCTTTCATCTCGACAAGCCCGTGTTCCCTTGTGTCTACCGTTTCAAGGTGGCCCAACCCGCCGATGTGACCTACAGGTTGGATTATCCTGCCCTGAAGACCAAAGACCGGGAATCCTACCTGCAGCTCTTCGCGGATGCAGGCTGGGAACATACAGGTGACATGGGTGGATGGGTATATTTCCGTAAAGAAA
>JASFLN010000156.1:0-4941 GCA_050118075.1 Anaerolineales bacterium | reverse complement strand
TACACAATAAAGGATATCTCCCAACCGTTAGAAATTTGCAAATTGGACATATGAAATCCATTAACTCTATTGCAAATTTTCCGTTAATGCTGCGCCAACAACCTTCATACACAAGCTACCTATAATCAAAATCGCATACGGAGTATGAACCAAGCGTATGCTTGAACCATTAAGTGAATAACATATGTTCATGAGTAGGGGTGAAGCTATGAATATGGAACGCTATACACAAAAAGCACAACAGGGGTTGGTGGATGCACAATCCATCGCGCGGGATTACGGACATGCCAATATAGAACCCGCTCACATCTTGCTGGCGCTTGTACGCCAACCTGAAGGTGTGGTTAATGCGATCATTTCCCAACTCGCCGGTGGCACACAGCGGCTGATCGCAGCGCTTGAAGAGGATCTCTCCAAGCGCCCAAGCATGCAGGGTGGAAGCGGACAGCCCGCACTTTCGCGCGAGGCTTCCGAAGTCTTGTCCGTTGCTGAAAAACAATCCGCTTCGATGAAAGATGAGTATGTCTCGACCGAACATATCCTGCTCGCATTGGCAAGTGGCCCTGAAGCAGATCGCCTGAAATCATTTGGTATCACACCGGAAGCGATCCTCAATGTGATGACCACGATCCGCGGTTCACAGCGGGTCGTCACGCCCAATCCAGAGGACACGTTCCAGGCACTGGAGAAATATGGTCGAGATCTGACCCAGCTGGCACGACGAGGCAAACTCGACCCTGTAATCGGGCGGGATGAAGAAATCCGGCGTGTCATTCAGGTGATCTCTCGCCGCACGAAAAACAACCCGGCGCTGATCGGCGAACCCGGCGTGGGTAAGACCGCTATTGTGGAAGGACTCGCTCAGCGCATCGTCAACGGGGATGTGCCGGAGGGACTTAAGGACCGACGCATCGTCCAATTGGACATGGGTGCGCTCGTAGCCGGTTCGAAATACCGTGGTGAATTTGAAGAACGACTGAAAGCCGTACTCAAGGAAATAACGGATTCTGCAGGCGAGATCATTCTCTTCCTCGACGAGATGCACACTGTGGTCGGCGCAGGAGCGGCGGAGGGCGCGATGGATGCCGGCAACATGCTCAAACCCATGCTGGCACGCGGCGAACTGCATATGATCGGAGCGACTACGCTCGATGAATATCGCAAACATATCGAAAAAGACGCTGCCCTCGAACGGAGGTTTCAACCCGTGTTCATCGCCGAGCCGAGCGTCGAGGATACAATCAGCATTCTGCGTGGCTTGAAAGACCGTTACGAGGTTCATCACGGAGTGAGAATTCAGGACAGTGCGGTGATTGCGGCCGCGACTCTCTCACACCGCTATATCTCTGACCGTTTTCTGCCTGACAAAGCGATCGACTTGATCGACGAAGCTGCCGCCCGGTTGCGCACGGAGATCGATTCGAAACCGCAAGCGCTTGACGAAGTTGATCGCCAGATCATGCAGCTTGAGATCGAACGCGAAGCGCTGAAGAAGGAAAAAGACCAGGCTTCGCGCGAGCGCCTCGAGCGCATTGAAAGCGAGTTAGCTGATCTGCGTGAGGAATCCAACCAGCTCACTGCCCGATGGCAATCTGAGAAAGATGCCATCCAGCAACTTCGCTCAACAAAGGAACGCATCGAGGATACACGGCTGCAAATCGAGCGTGCCGAACGCCATTCAGATCTGGAAGAGGCTGCCAGGTTGCGCTATGGGACACTGCGTGAACTCGAGGCGCAGGTTGCAGAACAAGAACAACACCTCAAGGAGATCCAGGGAGATTCAGCTCTGCTGAAAGAGGAAGTCGACGCGGAAGATATCGCCGGCGTGGTTTCCCGCTGGACAGGAATCCCCGTCTCCAGGCTGATGGAAGGCGAAATGCAGAAACTGCTGCGCATGGAAGATCGCATTCACCAGCGCGTGGTTGGGCAGGACGAAGCCATCAAAGCCGTCGCTAATGCCGTGCGTCGCTCGCGCTCGGGGCTCCAAGACCCCAATCGGCCGATCGGCTCATTCATCTTCCTTGGCCCAACGGGCGTGGGTAAAACTGAGCTTGCGCGTGCACTGGCCGAATTCCTTTTTGACGACGAGGCTGCCATGGTGCGCATCGACATGGGCGAGTACCAGGAGAAGCATACGGTTTCCCGTCTGATCGGCGCGCCCCCGGGATATGTAGGCTACGAAGAGGGCGGGCAACTCACTGAAGCCGTTCGGCGACGGCCCTACAGCGTGATCCTGCTTGACGAGATCGAGAAAGCTCATCACGAGGTCTTCAACGTGCTGCTCCAATTGCTTGATGACGGTCGGCTTACAGATGGCCAGGGCCGCACTGTGGACTTCCGCAATACGGTTGTCATCATGACCAGCAACCTCGGTACGGAACTCTGGGATAACCAGGAGCGGGCTGCGGAAACGACTGAGCGAGAAGTACGAAATCTGCTGACCCAACATTTCCGACCGGAATTCCTGAACCGGATCGACGAGATTGTTATCTTCCATCGGCTTTCACGTGAAGACTTGAAGCAGATCGTCGAAATCCAACTGCGGCATGTACGCCGCAGGTTGCAGGAACAAGGCTATCAACTCGAAGTGACAGAGAAGGCGGAAGAGTATCTTGCCGAAGTCGGCTATGAGCCGGTATACGGCGCAAGACCGCTAAAACGTGCTATCCAGCGTGAGCTTCAAGACCCACTCGCGATGGAAATGCTTTCAGGCAAGATCACTCCAGGAGACATCATTCGTGTTGACCGGGGTAAGGATGGACTTACCTTCGAACCTATCCCCAGCTCGGAAATCATGGAAGCCGTATAAACAATAAACAAAGATTGACAACGGGGCGCACAACAGTGCGCCCCGTTGTGTTTATTGCCTACCAACCCTGCACAAGATAGTCCAGCATTTCATCTAAAAGCTGCTCCCAGGTAGCACCTTCGTGCCCACCGGGCACGGTGGTGTAGCGATGTGGAACCCCTCGCTCAACCAATATGTCATGCAACCGCTTTGTCTCCGTCGCAGCCGAGTCTACATCTCCGCTGGCAAGAAAGATGCGTTCGCTGAACGCTTTGGCCGATTGGGCGATGATTAGCGGATCGAATTCTTCCCGTGCATCATTGACGTTCAACGCTGGGCTTAAAGCGGCTACTCCCGCAAATCGTTCGGGATTCAAAAAGGCGATCTCCAGCGCCCACACGCCACCACGCGAGATCCCTGCAACTGCACGCTGATCATTGCGACTGCTGACCGAATAGCTTGCTTCGATAAAGGGGATCAATGTGGATAAAAATTCACCCTCGTACGAGCCCGGTCCACCATCTGTCTGACTGAAGAGCGGCTCCGGCTGTTCGGGCATCACCACGATCAATCCGCCCATCTCACCAGCAACAATTTGCTGATTTATCACTTTATCCATTCCGAGTATCAACCAATGATATTCATCTTGAGGCTTGCCATGCAGAAGGTAAAGCGCTGGATATTCTCTCTCCTCTGAGTAGCACGGCGGCAGGTAAACAAGCACAGGCACATATTTGCCCACCAGATGGCTGGAATACTCAACGCGCTCGATACGTCCCTCCACTTCCGGGCAAGCCGACTGTGTCGACCCCTCCGCGCTTGGAGTTGTGCTTTCAATAACCGGTGAGGGAGTTGCTGGAGGTTTGGTTGAAACAGCCTGCTCATCCTGCATATGACTCAGAGAGTCATCCGGATAGGGACTTTCGGGAATGGGGGTATCTGGACCACTTTCAGGGGCACAGGAGGGGACCACAAACAACAGCACGACGAACATGACCATGGTCACGATGTGCTTTGTCCGAGAATCCCAATATCGGTACGGGGAGCGCATGTATGCAATCATACTCGAATAGGGACTTCCCGTTGACCGCAGATCATCATAGGGACAGAAATCGGGTTGCTGTAGAATCAAGATACACATGTGGCGTATGAAGAAACGGCTCACCTGGGGGATCATCTTAATTTCTGCCGCCGGATTAGCGTATGAAATTACGCTCACCCGGTTGTTCGCAGTCCAACAGTTCTACCATTTTGCTTTTGTTGTCATCAGTATCGCCACGATGGGCTTTGCGGCCAGCGGGCTGATGCTTTCCATCCGCAAATCACAACCTCAACCGGCTTCCCTATCGATTGCGTTTTCCATCGCGGTCCTGATTGCATATCTCACGATCAATACGCTTCCCTTCGATTCTTACAGTATCGCCTGGGACCCACGACAGTGGTGGATTCTATTGCTGTATTTCACCGTGTCTGGTGCACCATTCCTGGCCGCTGGATGGACGATAGGATCGGCGCTTGATTCTGCAGGCACAGAGGCACATCACCCATATGCCGCAAATATGCTTGGGGCTGCGATCGGCTGCCCACTCGCCTTACTTAGTGTCGATCTGCTGGGAGGTGAGGGTGCGATTGGGCTCATCATCGCGATTGGATTATGCGCTGCAATCGTGTTGAGCGAAACAGAACGCTCGGCAATTACGATTGCACCCTTAGCCGTACTCATACTGGCCGCGACGACAATCCCGATAGAACCCCTGAAACTTGAGCTCTCCCCCTACAAACCGTTGAGCACCGCGCAACTTGCGGACCATGCAGAGCTCACGGTCACGGATTGGGGAAAAACAGTGCGTCTTGATGTAATAGAACGGCCCGGGCTCCACACATTCCCCGGACTGAGTCTCAACGCCGTACTCGAGCTCCCAGAGCAGACTGGAGTGTTCCTGGATGGTGAGGGGCCTTACCCCATCACTCATCTCTCGCCGGACGATCCAGCCGCTGCCCAAATAGCATTGCGATTGCCTTCTTCCATTGCCTATGCGCTGCGCCCCACCAGCGATGCCCTGATCCTCGATTGGGGAGCCGGCACTCCAGCATTATTTGCACTTGCTCAAGCCAAGGTCACCATATGGCTCCCAAACCAACAACCGCTCCTG
>JASFLN010000155.1:0-4954 GCA_050118075.1 Anaerolineales bacterium | reverse complement strand
TTCTGTCCCTCTTGATCGAGCAGCGGGAAGAGCGGGTGCAGCGGTGAAGCCTGGGTGTTTAAGCTCGGAGCTCCACTCGCATTGACGTTCAGAAGGGTAAAAGCAGCTCCAACGATCAGCAGCGCCGCTGCGAAAAGCAGAGTTGTGGTTGTGAAATGTTTGCGTATCGGGTTGCTGTTTTTCATGATCCTCATCACCTAGGGCTGCCGTCCGGTTGAAAATCGTCCGCCCCACTCAATGGGATCACCCGGATAGCCAAGCGCGGCCCAGTCGAGACGACCCTCATCGCCGTGACAGTCGTTGCACTGTAATGCTTCCCCGCTGGGCGCAATCATGTGGGTCAGGGGCCAGAACATCCATGTTTCCGCAAAGCCGTACTCACCAGAGTAGTCCAATCCCACCACCTCCGAGCCAAGCCGGAAGGCTTGATCCCAGTCAAACTCCGTCCAGAAGCCTCCTTCACCAACCGTCTTGGGCTGCAGCAGATAGTTATGCACCGTATCGTAGGGTTGTTTCGCTCGGTGCACTTTGAAAGGCATGATGCGCGCTTCTGGATCGTTGATCGAACCCTCAAGCGGGTTGATAATCAACGGTTCGGAAGGATCGAACGTATCACCAAGTAGATAGCGATCCTGGATGCCGTTGTACCAGTAATATTCAGGCACGAAGTCTTCTTCGTAGACGAAGGAACCCTTGATCTTCAAATATTCGTGGGGGTCTTCGGGTCGATCCTGCCCCGCAGTGGACCAATCCCAGTACATCTTGGTGGGATCCTGCACAGAGGCGAGGGGTATGTGACACGTCTGACAGGCGACCGATTCAGTGTGTGCGTTGATGCGCTCATCTTCATGCAACTCTTCGCTGTGGCAGTCCCGGCAGGCAACCTGTCCCTGCTCGGTGCCCAAGCTCACCGTGATCGAGCGGCCGCTGATAACGTGGTCCTGTGACCGGTGACAATCGGTGCAGAGGAAATCCTCACCGCCCATGTGGATATCGATGTTTTCGGAGGGGTTGATCAGGTGCTCATCCAGGTCACCGTGCTTAACCGCATTGCCACCGCCGCCATCAAAGTGGCATCCCCCGCAGGTCTCACGGTTGGGTACGCTGACATTCTGGGCGACATACGCCAGATCGACTCCTTCAAGTGGGTATCCCGAGTCGCCTTTTACATAGGATCCGGTACTGTCATGGCAGACAAGACAATCAACCCGAGTCTCATCACTGAAGTTGAAATCGGCGCTGTCCCAACCGTAACCGGCATGGCAGGAGGTGCAGCCCGACCAGTTGGATTGGATGCCGATGCAGAAATTGTTAAGCACATTGCTCTTGCCGATTTCCACAGGTTCCGGCCGGCCCGGAACCTCTACCGGATCGCCTTTCCAGGTCCAATGGACAGTATCCATCACCTCAAACGCCGCTTCAGCATGACATTCAAGGCACCGCTGTGTCACCTCTGTGCCGGTCTCGTAAGGGCCCGGCATCAGGGGGACGTGATTGGTGACCGGCTCTCGGACCGGCACAAAATCCCATGGATCCTGGCTGTTCTCCTGAGTATCACGCGGCAGGAAGAGGATCAAAGGAACGATGATGATCGCCAATGTGACCACGAGTCCGACGACCCAGATGTACTTAAAATCGCGCATAATGGTTCTTTCTCCGTGTGATCAGGTTGCTAGGCTTCGGTTGCCGATTCGACCAGCTCAGCCCGCTCGGTCAACCGATCGCGCATTACAGCTCGCAGCAAGTCCAACGCTTCGATTAGACGCTCATCAGCGAGGCGATAGGTGACTGTGACACCCTCTCGCTCAGCGCGCACCAGGCCGCGTTCACGCAACATCTTAAGGTGGCGCGAGACTGCCGGTTGACTGGCGTCAATGATCTCAGTGAGTTCGGTCACATTCCTAGGGCCATCGTTAAGTGCGTAGATCAGCAACAAGCGCCGTGTGTCAGCCAGGGCCGAACAAAAATCGGCGTGCAGCCGGGTGATCTCGTGCTTGAGCTGGGGGTCCTTCATCGGCATTCATCCTTTTATTCGGATATACGAATATATTGAACCGTGAACATTATCACAAACGGAGGCATTAAGAGCTAGGAATGAGTGTCACATCCGCTTGTGACGTTTGTCACGTGCTGTAGGTTGATCTAATAGTGACCTTGGGGACGATGGATCGGTTGGTGCTACGCACCTTAAATCCCGACAAGCACGGGTAGGGGCAAAGCGGCGTCGTGCCCCTGCTGACACCTCATTGCCTGACCTTTCTTGCAAGAATCACAGTATCGGCGTACTATCCTGCGATATCACACCTCTGCACAGAGGGGGATCGATTGAGTTCCGCAGCCCCAAACGACCCATCTAAATTGGAGAAAACCCAATCCTCTTTGTATGGCATGCGGGGGTTCTATGTCATGTGGTTTGGGCAATTCGTCTCGATCTTTGGATCGCGCATGACACAATTCGCCATCACGATCTGGGCCTGGGACCTGACCGGTACGGCCACGGGGCTGATCCTGGTCGGTGTGATCACCTATCTGCCGGGGATTTTCCTCAGCCCATTTGCCGGCACGCTCATCGACCGCTGGAACCGTAAACTAGTGCTGGCGCTCTCCGACCTCGGTGCGGCGCTCTCCACCGTCATCCTGTTGATCCTTTTTTTGACCGATTCGGCTCAGATCTGGCACTTATACGCCACCGGCGCGCTCTCCAGCGCGTTCGGGGCGTTCCAATATCCAGCTTATTCTGCCGTCGTGACCACCATGGTGCCCAAAGAGCAGTACGCCCGCGCCAACGGTATGCGCTCGGTGATCGGATCCGCTTCTGGCATCGCCGCGCCGCTGCTCGCCGGTGCACTCCTTGCGGTCGTGGACATCCCAACGATCATGTTCATCGACCTGGGTACGTTTATCTTCGCCATCATCACCTTACTGATTCTCCACATCCCGCAACCACGACTCTCACAGGAATCCGAGCAAGCCAGAAGCACGGTATGGAGTGAGACACTTGATGGCCTGCGTTACATCCTCAACCACCGCAGCCTGATCGCAATCTTTCTATACTTCACACTATCCAATATCCACAGCGGATTCGGGTATCCACTTATAGCCCCTGTGATCCTGGCAAAAACGGGTGATGACTCGGTGATCCTCGGAATCATTAATTCAGTTGATTCAGTGGGTCTGTTAATCGGCGGCTTGCTGATGACGGTATGGGGTGGACCACGCAAACGTATCCACGCGATCAACATGAGCTTCATTGCATGGGGGTTATTTGGGGCATTTATATTTGGCCCTTCATGGTCCCTGACATTCTGGATTCTCGGGTCGTTTGTCATGTCCTTCGTCCCCCCAATCATCAACAGTGCATATATCGCAATTCTTCAGGCGAAAGTCACCCCCGAAATGCAAGGCCGCGTCTTCGGCATCGAATACACACTCACGGCGGTTTCCTTCCCCTTGAGCCAACTGCTGGCTGGCCAGTTGGCCGACCGGGTACTCGAGCCAGCGCTGTTGCCTGGTGGGTCTTTAAACGACTTGCTCGGACCGATATTCGGCGCGGGTCCTGGCGCGGGTATGGGGTTGACTATTTTCATCGGCGGCATCATCGCCATAATTACAGGCGTCGTGGGCTATTTAATCGAACCGATCCGTGAGATCGAGACGCACATGCCAGACCACGGGGTGGATAAAGCCCCCGAGCCCGCATAGTTCAATCAATCCTCGCAGTTTGATCCTTTCTTCAAGCAAGAGCCATCTTTTACGCTCTAAATGATTGCATTCCAAAAGCAACCAGCACAAAAAATTATGGATCTAATTTCCAACATACGCTGAAAAACGCTGGCGACCACGCTGAGTGACGGCACATCTGTAACCTTTAGACAGATAAAGCAACCCACCACACCAAGTGGTTCAGCGCAAAGGAGTTCGTCATGTTGGAGAAACTGTCGACGACAAGAGCAAACTCAACCGCCAGCATCATCATCGCAATTGCAGCCATGCTCGCACTTGTATCTCTGGGATTGGCGAGCAGCGACCACCTAAGTTCAGTCCCTTCATATTCCGCTGCCGCCGACGTCCAAGCCCTGCCGGCCCTCACCAGAGTCCATCAAACCGATTCCGCCCGATGGAACGCAATATCTGCCCAATATGTCAACATGCATGGCAGCACAGCTTGGGTGGCTTTCGATCCGGTCGCAAACGCACAGCGTGTCGAAGCGTCTCGGCTGACCAACAGAGCCGGTGCAATCATCAACTTACATGGCAGCACCGTCGTTGCAGCAGCCGGTTTGAGCCCCGCCCAACGCGTTGAGGCTGATCGGATGAGTGGCTTAGCAGCCGATCATTACAATCTATTTGGAAGCACAGCATTTGTGCGAGCCGGATTGACCCCGGCACAGCAGGTTGAGGCGGATCGTCTGACCAAATTAGCTGTAATGAGCATTAATCCGTTCGGGAGCACGGCCATCATACAAGCTGGCTTATCCCCGGCCCAAAAAGTCGAATCCAAACGGCTCAGTGCCCTGGCAGCCAGCAGCATCAACCCCTACGGCAGCACAGCGATCATCCGCGCCGGCCTCTCACCTGCTCAACAGATCGAACGCGCCCGTCTCGCAGGGCTGGCTTCCAACAGCCTCAATCTGTATGGAAGCACAAGCTGGGTGCGAGCAGGACTTTCCCCGTCAATGCGGGTCGAAGCGCAGCGCCTGAAAGGCCTCGCTGGCGAGGTCCTGAACCTCTACGGGTCGACCATCACACCTTAATCCAGTGTAACTCCTCCACCACACCGGAAGCTCTGCCGGGACCTCCATTCGGCAGGGCTTTCGGTCATTTACGAAGCTCACCGAATGTCTGATCCGCGATCGCCTACCACTCAATAATTGCTATAATCGAACCAAGCAATTTCCTGGCAAGGTAGATCCGTGTTGGTATCGTTCCCATCCAGACGTGGTGGTGAAGCGTG
>JASFLN010000154.1:0-4974 GCA_050118075.1 Anaerolineales bacterium | reverse complement strand
GTTGGCGACTTTGTGCTCGCGGCGCGACAGCTTCTCCAGCGCACGTTCTCCAAGCGTCAGCGGCCCGATTCCAGGCGGGCAGCTCAAACACTTTTGTGATCCACTGTAGCATGCATCAATTCCAATCTCGTCCACGCGCACTGGCAAGCCACCCAGCGAGGTGACCGCGTCGACGATCAGTACCCCTCCCTGGTCATGCACAACTTTTGCAATCTCATCTAGAGGTTGTCTTGCCCCCGTGGAGGTCTCTGCATGAACGATCCCCACCACGCGCGCCGGGCGCTTCTCCAGCGTATTTGCCACTTCCTCAGCTGTGAACACTTCGCCCCATGGGCGTTCTATCGCCTCAACCTCACCTCCGTAGCGTTGAGCCATATCCACAAGCCGGTTACCGAAATATCCATTGATGCAAATCAAGACTGTATCGCCGGGCTCGACCAGATTTGCTACCGCCGCTTCCATCGCCGCACTTCCGGTTCCAGAAACCGGGATTGTCAGTTGATTTTCTGTTTGAAACACATAACGCAGAAGTTCCTGCGTGTGATCCATGATCTTGAGAAAATACGGGTCCAGGTGACCGACCAGCGGAAGCGACATTGCCTGCAGCACACGCGGGTGTACTGTACTGGGGCCTGGGCCAAGCAGGATTCGCTGTGGTGGATCTAATTGAGGGATTTGATTTGGATCAATCGTATTCATTTTCACACCTCGTTTGATGCTCTCCGGCGCAAAATGCAGCTGCCCACACTTCCGTCGATAACTTTACTCCAAAGGAGCAATTATCGGAAATATGGGCTCTATCCATAAAGAAATGCCCGGATGAATCGGTCGAGTAGATGATGGTGTTTTGGAGATCGCTTCATGTACAATCAACTTTGCGAAAATATCAGCCTGAACCATGTTTGGAGCATGATGCCTCTTCCCGACACCTGGATCGTTCTCGCTATACTCATCGCCGCGCTTGTTCTATTCGTGACCGAATGGTTGCGCGTCGATGTGGTCGCGTTCGCAGTCGTCGTAACCCTGGCCCTGACCGGGGTATTAACACCGGAACAAGCTTTTGCCGGCTTCTCCAACCCGGCGGTGCTGACCATCGCGGCACTTTTCATCATCGGCGGAGCGGTGATGAACTCTGGTCTGGCCGGAGCGCTTGGCCGGCGTGTGCTGCAGATCGCTGGTAAAAGCGAAACGCGATTGATCGTCGTGCTGATGGTCGCCGTGGCTCTGCTCTCGAGCATTATGAGCGACACGGGCACAGTGGCGGTGCTGCTGCCGGCTGTCGTCGCCGTGGCGCGCAGCGCACATATCGCCCCGTCCAAACTGCTCATCCCGCTTTCTTTTGGCGCCCTTTTAGGCGGGGCAGCCACCCAGATCGGCACACCGCCCAATATCATCGTCAGCGACCTGTTGGTCGAATCTGACCTCGAACCTTTTACTTTCTTCAGCTTCACGCCGATGGGCGCCGCGCTCATCGTACTGGGCCTGTTGTTCATGCTCTCCTTTGGACGCCGGTTTTTACCCACGCGGGGCACAAGTATCGAGAGCCAGCGAGTGGAATCGCCCCAGGAATTGGTCGATCTCTACCGCCTGCCCGAGGACCTCTTTAGACTGCGCGTGCGGCGCAACTCACCGCTCTCCGGCAAATCACTGGCTGAAGCGAATTTGCGCGCTGACTTCAACGTGAATGTGCTTGAGATCCGGCGAGCTTCTGCCCTTGAAAAAAGCGAAACCTCAAGATTATCCGCTCTGCTTCGCGATGATCTGGAACGCTTGACACCCGAACCAGAACTCGAATTCAAGGTTGACGATCTGCTCATCGTGCAGGGCGACACGCAGGACATCACGCAGTTAGCCGCACGCTGGAACCTGGGCCTGCAGCCGGCGACTGCCCTCGATGAAGAGGCGCTGCTCAATGAGGAGGTCGGTGTGGCGGAGGTACTGCTGCCGCCGCGCTCCTCGCTGGTAGGGAAAACGCTCGTCCAGACTCGTTTCGGTACACAATTCGGACTCAGTGTGTTGGGTATCCAGCGACCCGACAAAGAAGCACTGCTGGATCTAAAAGACACCCGGCTTCAATTTGGAGACATCCTGCTTGTCCAGGGCCCCTGGCGGGCGATTCTCGCGCTGCGCGATCGACGCCGAGATTTTGTGGTGATGGGACAGCCAGAGGGCGCCTATCGCGGCGTACGCCGCCGCAGCGCCATACTGGTATCTATGATCCTGGCAGGTATGCTGATCACAATGATTACCAACCTTCTCCCGCTAGCCACAGCCAGCTGGTTGGCAGCACTTGCACTCGTGCTCACCGGGACGATTAACATGGACGACGCTTACCAATCGATCGATTGGCGCAGCGTGGTCTTGATCGCTGGAATGCTACCCATGAGCACAGCTCTTGAGCAGGTCCAGGTCGTGGACTGGGCGGCGATGTCGTTGACGGATTGGCTGGGTCCGCTGGGACCCCATGTGGTCCTGGCAGGAATCTTCATTCTAACGAGCACATTTACACAGCTGCTGTCCAACACCGCAACTACCGTCCTGTTGGCGCCGGTCGCGCTGATCAGCGCCCAAACGTTGGGCGTCGAACCACACGCATTTCTCATGGCTGTTGCGCTTGCCGCTTCCACCGCGTTTGCCTCGCCCGTCGCCTCGCCGGTCAACACGCTCGTTATGGGTGCGGGCGGTTACCGTTTCAGCGACTATCTCAAGGTCGGGGGGCCGATGATCCTGCTCAGCCTGATCACCAGCGTGCTGCTTTTACCTGTACTCTTCCCCTTCTAAGGCGCGTTGGATACGGATACAACCAGAGTACGTCAAAATCATCAGATATAATGTGGCTGCTCAAATAAAAACGGATTTATCTGTCCTCAGACTAAAAACACCCAAAGGAGAACCCCGTGGATTCAATCATTCAAACACTTATTTCACAGATGACCGGCGGCGCAGTCGGCGAGATCAGCAACCAGCTGGGTATCGACGAAGATAAGGCGCAGCAGGCGATCGGCATGGCTCTGCCTGTGCTTATCGGCGCGCTGAACCGCAACACCAATACCAGCGGCGGCGCCGAAGCGCTCGTCGGGGCTCTGCAGCGCGATCACGACGGCAGCATCCTGAACAACTTGTCCCAGGCCGTGACTAAAGAGGAGACAATGCAGGACGGAATGGCGATCCTTGGTCACGTACTCGGCGACAAGCAAAGCGGTGTACAAGCCAGCGTCAGCCGCGCCACCGGCCTGGACCAGGATCAAGTGACAAGAATCTTCGCCCTTCTCGCACCGATCGTGCTCGGTGCATTGGGCCAGATGCAGCGCAAGAAGGATCTTGATGCCCAAGGCGTGTCTAAGCTGCTTCAAGAAGAGCGCAGCACGGTCGAGAATACGGTTTCGGGGTTGACGCAGCTTCTGGATATGGACGGTGATGGGGATGTCTCCGAAGAGATCCTATCCCTCGGTTCAAACCTGTTGGGGGGATTATTCGGCGGCAAGAAGTAAACCTGGCACGTATCCCAATTTGATCCAAAAAACCCGGGCTATCGAGCCCGGGTTTTTCTATCGAAGGTTCTTGATCATCCCTCAGCATGACCACGCCGCTTACAACCTGTGCAATTCTCGCCTATATATTCAATATTCGATATATAACTTAAGCCCTTCACGTCTGGTATGAAGTGAGAGATCACCAATTCGGTGGGATATTGGGTTCCAGATGCGTCCAGGGCTCCCCGTTCATCGAGGCTTGAGTGAATTGCAATTTTGCAGCGAATGAGTACAGTTTAGTTTCACGCCAAAGGACCGATTTTTTTATGACCTATCGCATTCCGTATCCTCGTAAGCGTTTCATACGCACCCTCCTGCGTATGCTCGGACGTTTCCTTGTGCCTTTGCTAGCACGCGTTGAAATTCATGGCCTGAACAAATTTCCTCGCGAGGGACCCTTGATCGTCGTCGGCAATCACACGGGTGCCATGGAGGTCGTGCTGCTGACCATTTATTCCCCCCTCCTAATCGAATATCTCGGATCTATCGATATCCCTCACGAGGGGTATATCGCTGCGTTCGTTTACTCCTACGACTTCATTCCCATCTTTCGTGGAAAAGCCAGTCGGGAAGCGCTTGAATCCGGATTAGACGTGCTGCGTCAGGGCGGTGTGCTCGGTCTTTTTCCCGAAGGTGGCATATGGGAGCCGGCTATTCGCCGTGCCCAGTCGGGGGTAGCCTGGTTGAGTTATCGGGGCGAGGCTCCAATCCTACCAATCGGATTCGGATCTACACGCGGCGCGCTGGTTGATATGTTACGCTTACGGCGGCCCAAACTTACCATGTATGTTGGCGAACCCATACCGCCGGTCAGCATGATCCCCGGAACACCCCGCAAGACTGTGCTCCACCAAGCCTCTGACCGCATTGTAGACGCCATCTGGGCCCTGGTCCCGAAAGACGAACAACCGGAGCCGATCCCCATCGAGGACGAGACGTTCACATTCGAGGTCAAGGCACTCAACTCCGCCGGCGAACCGCAACCGATCCCCACCAGCTATCAAATAGAACACGGCGCTGCACTGAGCAAATTTATCCATCGCACCACCCTCTTTAACAACTTGCTGCAGAATCTGAATCTGCCGGTTCAGCCATTAAAAGAGCTTGATACATCGCCCGATGTCGAGCAGCTGCTGACGGCAACCGGTGCGATCCTGTCTTATCTGGAGCAGGACAACCCCTACTACTTTACCTATCGCTACGGGCCCAAGGAAGGACGTGCTATGGGCGAAGGAGTGCGTGAGTTTCACGAACTGCTCCATTGGGCGCGCGCCGAAGGCTTCTCAATCCAAGCCACCCCGGTGCGGCAGTTCCGCCGCACCGAGACCGGCGAAATACAGAGCTATACAACCCCGCAGGAGACAGAAAAGTGGTAGAAAAAACTGTCGATCATAGCCTGGACGATATTCATTGGTACGACTACATCACGATCAACATCAAT
>JASFLN010000153.1:0-4986 GCA_050118075.1 Anaerolineales bacterium | reverse complement strand
CTCGCGGATTTTTTCTTGTGCTGAATCGGTTATATCAATCATGTAAACCTCCTGCCGTGGGGATTATACCGCGCCATGTTTAGGTCGCTGCCGGGTTTTTTGGTGATGGAATGCAGATGAGGACGTTTGTATTATCGAAAGGGGATCCTGATCTTAATCGTCCAGTTGGATGCTGAATACACAGGCACAGTCGCCTTTGCTGCGGTGCTCTAATCGCTTAATTGGTTTGCCGGTGACTCGCTCGATGAGATGCTCATCCAGCTTGCAAACCTCCTGGTGGTTGCTCACGACCGATTGATAGGGGCAGGAATGCTGAATGATGTGGAGTTCATTGTCCACGCGTTTCCACTCCACCGAAAAGCCCTCCCGGTCCATGATATCAGCGAGTAAACGTGCCCGCTCATCGATACCTGTATCGTTCTGCAGGGAGATCCCGGATTGCTCGATAATGCGATCGCCAACCCGGCGCAGAAAGTTGCGTAATCCACGACTTCCCTGATCCTCTTTGATCGTGTCAAGCATGAAGCTCGAAAGGCGGTCGTACTGCTTCGGGAAGCTCTCTTCACCCTTTTCCGTGAGTTCGTACACGATGCAGGGGCGTCCGATCGGTTGACGCTTGCTTTCGCTGCTGATCAAGGCTTCTTTTTCGAGGATTACCAGATGGTGCCGGACGGCGCCCACGGATAAATCAAATTGCTCGGCAAGATCTCCAGCCGATAAGCCAGGGTTGAGTTGCAAATGGGCGAGTATCTGTTCGCGCGTTTCTCTCATTGCGTCGATCGCATCTCCTGTTCAGGATTCAATGGAAAACTTTATCACGGACGCATAAAATCTGTCAAATTATTATATATCAAATATTAATATTAAATTTATTGACTAAAGTAAACCAGAATGCTACCATGGTGGCGCATAAGGGGAGCTCGAGACGATGAACTCCCGGGGTAGGGCAACGGCGAGATTCATGTTTTGTCCAACCCAAGAACCTAGATAACGAACTGGAAGCGCACGAGAAAGCGAGCTTTTGTGCTTCTCCGTAGCAAACATGACACGAGGTTTATGCCATGGACCTTAGCAAATTGACCAGTATCAACAGCCGAACACTGAAAGACCACTATATTGAGGAAATTACCAAGACCCCTCTGCTGACCTCAGAAGAAGAGGTCGAGTTGACAGGAAAGATCCGTGCAGCCGAAGAAGCCCGTCAACAGCTTGCAAGTGGGGATTTTACTGAAAAGGAGCGTGAGCGGATCGAGCAGGTCATCGAAGAGGGAACGATGGCTCAGGAAAAAATCTTGCTTGCCAATACGCGTCTCGTTCTCAGTGTGGCCAAGCGTTATACCGGCCGAGGAATTCCGCTTTTGGATCTTGTCCAGGAGGGGATTATTGGTCTGATGCGCGCAACCAAGAAATTTGAACCTGAACGCGGCAATCGCTTCAGCACTTACGCCACCTGGTGGATTCGCCAGGCGATCACACGTTCGATTGATAACAATGCCCGCATCATCAGGCTGCCAGTGCACAAGAATATCGAAATCAACAAGGTTGCCTACACGCGCAATGAGCTGATGCAGGAATTTGGTCGCGAGCCAACCGAGGAAGAGATTGCCGAAGTTCTTGAGATGTCACCACAGCAGGTTCTTGAGACCATGCGCATCAGTCAGACACCGATATCGCTCGAATTGCCGCAGGATGACGATGAGAATCGAACCCTTGCTGATTTGATCCCTGACGATGAGGCCTCCTCTCCAGAGGAGACTACGACAGAAACGATCATGCAGGAACAGATTAAAGATGTGCTGGATGAGCTTCCGATGCGTGAGGCGCGGGTGATAATGCTGCGATACGGTTTTCAGGACGGTCGGACCTATACGCTCCAAGAAGTCGGGGATGCGATGGGAATCACAAGAGAACGTGTGCGACAGATCGAATCTCAAGCCATGAACCGCCTGCGTGCTACTGCTCGGAATATCCGCTAGTATATGCTGGTTACGAGGAGGTATAAGGCATGTCTGATCCTGTTGGACTCACATTAATTCGAGATTACGCAAATGGTGAGAAACTGACACCGGAGGAGATGGAGACGATGCGTGGGACGATGTACCTCATTTCGCTCTATCTACGTCCGGCACGTCAATGGGAAGGTTTTGTCTGGCAAGGTCCGGATCATTTCGTTAAGGAAATGTGGCCGCAAATCGAAGATCGTTATGAAATGTTGAGTGGGTTGTTCAGCCATGGAGCGGTCAAACCCTGATCCTGCGCAGTAAATGAAGCATACGGAGCCTTCCGATCGAGGAAGGCTCTTTTTATTTGTCATCGCAACATTCAGCATGATTTCACTGTATAAACTAGTAGAAATGGATGAGCTTACGGATCAAGCCTTAATCCGGCGGTCCCTTCAAGGGGACCTCCCCGCTTTCGGGGTCATCGTCAAACGCTATCAGGGATCGGTGTTCAATGTTTGCTACCGTTTCATGAGCGAGCGTCAGCTCGCTGAGGATCTGACCCAGGATACGTTCCTCCGTGCTCACGCGCGTCTGGATAGCTATGATGACGAACGGCCATTTGGACCGTGGATCCGCAGGGTTGCCGCAAATTTATGTATCAATGAACTCAACCGCAACAAACAACTTGTGTTTTCTTTGGATGAACAAATGGACACGCCAACGAAAGGTCTCAGAAGGGGACCAGAGGAAGCACAAGTCGTGAGGGAGCAGCGACGCAGGGTCAGGGAGGCTATTATCCAACTGCCACCCCATTACCGCGCGGTGATTGAACTGCGCCATTTTCAAGAATTGAGCTACAAGGAGATATCTAAAGCGCTTTCCATTCCGCTCAGTGATGTTAAAAGCCATCTTTATCGAGCCCGACAAACTCTCGCGAAGAGGTTAGCAACCAATGCCTGAATTAAAACCAAACCAGCACCCAGATGAAATCACACTCGACGTTTATCTGGATCACGAATTGCCGGATCATCAAGCTCTCCAGATTGAGGCACATCTGCGAGAATGTGAGCAGTGTCGTGATTACATTCAACAGCGGCAGGTATTCTTTACACTCATCGCTGAGGCAGAGCAGGTATCCATTTCAAGCGATGTATCGCTCCGTGTGATCGAGGCGCTGCGAGCTGTGCGCCTGCGGGTGCTCGCAGGAGTGCTCAGCCTGGAAGCCGTCCTGGCAGCTGTGCTGTTGATTCTTTTCACTCCAATGATGGCGAATCGTTTTGGAAGGATCTTCGACCAACTTACGCTGACGGGTGCTATGCTCTGGCTGGGCGATAAATTTTTCTTGCTTGGGGATCAGATTCAATCTGGCGTGCGAGCGATCCGTGAAGCGATGGAGCTGGCACTACCGTCTGGTTTCGAATTGGCACTCCCTGTTCAGCTGAACTGGCTGCATTGGACGGGGATCCTGGGAGGGATCTTTCTGCTCTGGTTGTTAGTAAATCGAATCTTGATTGGCGGTACTTCATTGCATCGCTCGAGGGTTTCGTAGGGTCAATGATCGGATAGCGTTCCTCGGTCAGGGACACTATCTTCATCTCTAAGGAGGTTGGCTATGGACCAAGGTCTAATTGTGCTTCTGCTCAGTGTGATCGTCTTCTTCTGCATCCTGGCGATGTTCATCGTCATACAGGCGTTGTTTAAATCCTGGATCGAGGAGTCGAAACGACACGCTCGCGAAGCTGCCGGGCGTTCTTTTGCGATCGGGTTCGTAAATGCGCTCTTGCTGACTGCCTTGAGTTTTGGTTTTTGGGTGTTGGGTGAGAACACTGCATTTGCCGTGTTTTCCATTTTGGGTTTGCTCCTCATGACAGCTTTGATCATTGCAGCGGTTTTTGGATTGACCGCAATGGCGATGTTGATCTCCGAAAGAGTGCTGCCGGAAACGCACGGTTGGCGTCAGCTGGCTGGTGGTGGAGGTATGCTTACTTTAGCCTGTCTGACACCCTATGTGGGTTGGTTTGGACTGCTGCCGTACGTGGTTTTTCGAGGCCTAGGCGGGTTCATACAAAGCTTGGTACAAGCCTGGAGGGAGCGTCGACAGAGCAGAAAAAAAGAAGCACAAAGCGAATAATTAATATCCGAATGGATATTAAACGGAGCCGGCCATTTGGCCGGCTCCATTTCTTTTCAGGGTGGTTACGCTCTTCACGGTGACCAATAAAGAAAAGCTTCTAACACCTTCATGTTCATCCAGAGATCGGTATCCTCGTGGTTGGTGAGCTCGATATCGATAGCTGCAATGCCCTGATCTGATGCCCAGTCGATCAGCTGTCCCGTATAGACACATCCCGTGTCAATCGGAGGATACGGGTAGTCGCTAACGGCTGCGACGGCTTCCGCCAGGCTGATCGAGGCTTGATCGGGCGGTTGGCCTCCGGGGAAGATGCCCAACGCAGCGCTGTGGTAGTTGATCAAGGCCTCCACTTGATATGTAAGCAGGAAGTTGATCAAGGTTTGCGTCTCCGGCTCAGAGGCTGGGCTCGATCCTCCGGTCACATAGGTATAGGTCCAGCAGCCATCGAGCGGCCACTGGCGCTGCCAGTGGGAAGGGTAATTACGGTTTAGATCCACCAGATTTTCGTTGACCCGACCTTTATAGCTGGTCGAGCGCGCCTCTCCGTCGGGGTTCAGTGAACGCAGGATATAGAGCGTTACGGTATCGGGGATCATGTCCGGACGAGCGGTGAGCACTTGGATCATCTCGTCCGCCAACGCGATCGTATTCCACTCGTAACCGCCATGCATACCGGCTATGATCATGCGTTTGGATGGCCCATCACCGAATTGGAAGACCTCCAGTGGTCTGCCCGCTACACTTGTACCGATCGCCATTGGCGTGGGTGTCCCTAGCGGTGGAGGCAAAGTTGGCGTGCTTGTTGGAGGGAGGGTTGACGTGCTGGTAGGGAAAGCGGAGCGGGTGGCCGGTGGGTTTGGGGTTGGCGTCGTTGAGGTCGCTTCGGAATAAGAGAGTTTTGGTTCTCTT
>JASFLN010000152.1:0-4988 GCA_050118075.1 Anaerolineales bacterium | reverse complement strand
ACCTGCCATTGTTGACGCCCATTGCGCACACTATCGGGCTAAAGGGACCGCTCAGCGGCAAACGTGTGATCCAAATTGTCAATACGCTCTCGGTATCTTTCTTTGAGCAGACCCTGCGCCCAGATGGAGCCAGTGCATTTTCTATTTCTCTGGAGAGTTATCCGGAGCTAAACCGGTTCCCATAGTTGTGTTCAAAGAACCCCAAGATTAACCAGAACCGCGAACGTTGATCTGGCATCCGCTTATGATCCAGGTTCTGCAAAGGTCAAGTCATAGAGCTATCCAAATTTACCACTGTAATAAGAAAGATAAGATTGGACCTGAATTAACCCACCGGCGGCACGTTGTATCAGGTCACTCCAAATTTTGAGCGTTGTATCTTCATCAGCGAATTCGATGGGCGGATCGGCGATAGGATCGAACCCGGGGATAAATTCAGCGAGTTGCCTGCTGTAATCCAGCACTTTTACCAGCATAGTCTCGACGGATTTAAAGTCATTCTCTCAGCGCGCGTTCCAGTTGTGATAGTCTGCAGTTTGGTGCTGACTGAATTCAGTGACAAGGTCTACCGGTATTCAAATCACTTTTAACGTCATCACGCCGCGTCACCCAAACCAGGGCGGTCTCATCGTGGTCACAAGGGAGGTTCTCCGTCTCATGTTCAAGCTCATCTAGCAAGCGGCCAATCTGTGGACCAGTCAATTACGTATGCCGCATGCGTTGTAGGATTCCTTTCCGCCGTCCACGTGCAGGGGCTCCACCAGGGGGTAGAAAGGTTTCCTGATCCTACCCCAAGATGAAAGTGTATCCAGCGCTACAACGTCATTTATTCGCATTTTCAACTCTTGAAGTTTTTCATGCATATCATTTGTTCAATCGGGTTGTTGACATTTTGTCTGACAGTCGCTTCCATCTGCTAATAGATAGCGGTTCAAGAGTTCTTTCTGCATAATTTCAAAGTCCTAGAGTCAGAGAAAGTCTAGGCGAATACCGACACTCCATGTCCGTCAAATGGGAACGAAACCAATGGTTTGCTCGTCACAATAACAGCGATAAATATAGATAAATGAGGAGAAACCGATGATGAGTAGATTCCTAAAGATCTTATATGTATTCATAGCGATTACATTCATGTCGTCTTGTGCTTGGGTGGGAACTCAAAATGACCCACTGAACGGAACCAAATGGAGATTAATTGAACTCGGATCGACTCCTGCGATTGATGGTCGGGCACCAACAATGAACTTCGAGGCTGGAAGCGTGCGCGGGTCCGCTGGGTGCAACTCCTTTCAGGGAATCTATTCAGTCTCTGGACAGCAAATCGATTTCGATGAGCTCGCTATGACACTCATGGCCTGTCCCGACGATGAAGGAGTCATGGAGCAAGAACGTCGTTTCTTCAGCGCCCTTCAAGGAGTCGAGCGCTTCGAGTTGAGCGGAACCGAGCTGGTTCTGTCTGCGGCGGACGGAAGCAGCATCATTCTCGCTGCTGAATAGCCTTATGACCTCCTAAAACGGCAAACTCTAACGCAGCAAACATTAATTCGAATATCACCATAATCTCAGCTTGCAGGCTTTGATGTCACTTTTCTCGCCTCAATGAATGCGCTCCAACAGCGTGAAGTCAGCATGCTTGATCATTCTCACCCGACAATCAGGTTAGGCACAAACCCCTATTGTCTGGAAAGGAGAAAGGTCATGCGCCTGACTGGCAGTGCCGTTCTGACCGCTGTTTTCACGCTTGCCGCAGTGGTCACATCGTTCTACATGCTGTACCGGATCAGCAAAGAGAAAGGAGGCACCCATGCATTGTTAGGCTTCCTGTTTCCCCCATATCTCTATGTATGGGGTTGGATTGAATCTCGGCGTCTTGAGATCGTGGACGTTATGATCTTCTGGACCTTTGTAAGCGCTGCTGCGGTCGTCTTTCCCCTGTTGATGGGTCTCTCATCGGCTGCGCGCATCACCGGTTATCGTGATTTCAGCGTTCCCATCGCAGAATCTTCGGACGTGACGCGCAGAGGCCCGATTGCACCGGGATCGCAGGTTCAAGGGCAGATCGAGGACCTTTTCGCAATGGACGAATGGACCTTTTCTGGTGCTGCTGGCCAAACCGTGACGATTTGGGCTGCAGCAGCAGCTGGCAGCGAGACCGACCCACGTGTCAACATCCTTGGACCCGATGGTCAGGTTCTCGCGAGTGATGACGACGGTGGTGAGGGAAAAACTGCATTGCTCAGCAACCTGACGCTACCCTCATCGGGTACATACACAATCCAGGTTGACGTATGGACCACCGGTCCGTACATCCTCTTACTAGAGTAATGTTGTATGAATGAGATCGGATCGAATGTACGGCATGACTGGGCCCTGCATCCAAGCAGGGCTCAGCTCAATTACCCGCTATTCTTTGCCCCAATTGTGCATTGCAGCGTTCGAAGTCTCACCCACCCGATAATCACAGCAAAATCGGTCTCGACAATAGTAAGGAAACTGTAATGAAACACTAATGTGATCCTCCGTTATGCTGTGATAGGATTTCCATTTGGTCCCCAGAGGCAAATAAACGGGCAGCTTGTGTGTTTGCGAAGGCGAATCAGTTCACCCTTTGTATCAAGGCACACGTATGATCGACAAAATACATAATGGCTTTCAACAAAACGCAAGAAGAAAATACGAATAACAATTCTTACCTCATCGACGCACGTGCATTGAGGAAAGTTTATCGCACTCCGGCAGGCGATTTTCCAGCTTTGATGGATATCGATCTCCAGATCGAAGAGGGCGAATTTGTCGCGCTATTAGGTAAATCGGGTGCCGGAAAATCGACGCTTATCAACATGCTTTCTGGGATCGATCGACCTACAGAGGGATCAATCGTTATCGACGGGGTGCCCATCCATGACTTGAATGAAGACCAACTGGCACGCTGGCGGGGTCGTAATCTAGGTGTTGTGTTCCAATTTTTTCAACTTCTGCCTTCGATCTCGTTAATCGAGAATATCACCCTGGCGATGGATTTCAACGGCACCTCCCCACCGGGAGGCCGACGCGCTAAAGCGATTGAACTGCTTGAGCAAGTGGGTATTAGCGAGCACGGCGAGAAAGTCCCTGCAAAGATCTCGGGCGGACAGCAGCAGCGCGTCGCAATCGCACGTGCCCTCGCGAACGATCCCAAGTTAATCCTTGCGGATGAGCCCACCGGAAACCTCGACTCACAGACAGCGCGCGGCATCATGGATCTTTTTGCACAGCTCAAATCGCTTGGAAAGACTCTTCTGATCGTCACACACGACCGCGAAATCGCTGGCCGAGCCGATCGGGTCCTGCACATCGAGGGTGGAACACTCAGCTCAGAGCCTGAAAGCAATCGAACTGAAAACCATTATCCAGAACAAGAAGCACTTCTGCAGGCACAGAATTGAGCACAATGATTACGGTTCCCACACGCTGGATCAAAATAATCAAAGATACATGGAGCAATCGCTCCCGCTCACTTCTCGTTGTGCTCTCCATTGCGGTTGGCGTCGCAACCGTGGGCATGATCAACCAGGCTGGAATAAATGTGCGGCGAGATCTCTTTGGCGCGTTCTATCAGGGCGCACCAGCCAGCCTCCATATTTCCGTATCTCCTTTCCAACGCGATCTAGAGAGCGCGGTCGAATCACAATCGGATGTCAGAGCCGTCCAGGCTCGGCGAGTCACCAACGCCACAATCCAGACCCCGGATGGGGAGTGGATCGACCTGAGCCTCAACGCATTCCCTGACTTCGATGAAATCGACGTGAATCAGGTGAGCGTCGAACGCGGTCAGGCTGACTTGAATGTGCGCGAAATCATGCTGGAGAGGCTTTCGGCAGAAGGATTAGGGGTTGATCTCGGTGACACGCTGTACATCCAGGCCGACGGTGAAAGGATCTATCCGGTTGAAGTCACCGCGATTGTGCATGATCTGTACACCATGCCGTATACACTGCTCGGTGAAGTCTCCGCCTATGTGAGCATGGACACACTGCAGTGGATGGAGAAGGGCTCCTATTACAACCGCCTGGACATTATTGTCTCCGAAAACGAGTTCGACCGTGACCACGTGCTTGATGTTGGTGAGACGATTCGCGAGAGGGTCATTGAACCAAGCGGCCTGCAGGTGTACCGGATGGAAATTCCCGGGATTGGTGCCGACCCCGGACGACACTGGGCTGAGGATCAGATCAACGGCTTCCTTCTAATCCTGCAGATTATGGGCATCATGGCCATCCTGTTAAGCAGTGGATTGGTCGTAAACACTGTTTCCGCGATGCTCGTGCAACAAATCAAGCAGATTGGCATTATGCGCTCGATGGGTGCCAGCCGGAATCAAATTGTTGGAATGTATCTGTTTAATGTGTTGATCTTCTGTATTCTGGGACTGCTGATTGCTCTGCCTGTTGGTATGCTTGGTGCCTGGTGGCTGTCCGAATTCGCAGCTGGATTTGTTAACTTCGACCTGACGACGATTCAACCTTCCTTGAACGTTGTCCTGCTGCAAGTTGGACTTGGTCTGCTGATGCCGATGGCAGTTGCATTAGTGCCTGTGATCAACGGCACCCGCATCTCTATCTACGACGCAATTTACCAATACGGTCTGGGCGGTGACGAGCGACAAGGATTGCTGGATAAAGTCCTATTCCGCATCCGGTCACTTGCCCCACCCATCGTGCTCGCGCTCCGCAATACATTCCGGAACAAATCCCGGCTGGGTTTCACACTGATCACCCTGACACTTGCTGGTGCGATGTTCATCGCGGTGTTCAGCACACGCGCTTCACTGAACTCACAGTTGGATGAGATCTCCCGCTACGTGATGTTCGATGTAACCCTCGGACTTCCATCCGGGTCGAACATCCACACGATCTTACGTGAGGCTGACCGCATTCCAGGTGTAGAGGTGGCTGAAGGCTGGGCACATGGACTGGCTGAAATCGCCCGCGATGATGAAACCTACAGCG
>JASFLN010000151.1:0-4989 GCA_050118075.1 Anaerolineales bacterium | reverse complement strand
GGATCTATCCTGAAACAACTCAGAAATGTCCTTTCCCCCGAGACTGTCCGATTTGGTGCGATCATATTGATAACTCGTGAACGAGTCCGTTTGAGCTTCATATCGGTATAAGCCGCTCGATGCGGTGCCGACCCATAAAGTGCCCTGATCGTCGACCAATAGCTCTCCAACAACCCTATCAGTCAAACCTTCAGACTTATCTGGATCCTGCATGTAGTGGATGAATTCACCCGTCTCGCGATCAAGGCGATTCAAGCCCCCCCCATTAGTCCCTATCCACAGGTCACCTTCTGGATCTTCAGCGAGCGCAAGGATGTAATTATTGCTGATGCTGGTTTGATCTGCAGGGTCTTGTTTATAGACTTTAAACTCATAACCATCGAAGCGGTTGAGGCCATCCTGGGTGCCGAACCACATGAAACCCAGACTGTCCTGAAGGATGACGAGCACAACACTCTGGGATAGGCCTGCTTCAAGTGAAAGATGGTCGAACTCAAGCTTCTCGTTACCAAGGGTTAACTGGCGTGTGGCGGCACTGTGGATTGTCTGTTTTTCTTGAGATGGAGAAGCGAATTTACTCTCTTGAAGGGTCTGAGCTTGGGCTTTGTTACCTCCCCATACAACGTCAGTCCCCACGCAAGACGCAAGCATCACCGTCGTCGCAAAAGCCAAACATAAAAGCTTTATCAAGGAAGAGTGATGACTAAATGAGTGTGTTTTCTGATTGGAATAGCTGGTCAAAGCGGTCTCCCTTGAGATTTGCTCCAATGTTGTCGCTTTTAGCGATCGAAGTCAAGTAAGACCAGCGTTGATCTTCATGGTGCATGATGCTTGTTGCGGGTGCGCTGGCCAGGCCGGGCAATCTGATAGCGTGCTTTCAGAAAAAGGATTGGGTGCAAGAGCACGCTCTTGCACCCACGGAGAAGAGGAAGATATCGCCAGGCAACATGCATTATGTTGAGATTGTTCCTTTAGGCGTATCCTCGTTGGAACCATATCTGTAAGCCGGTCAATGGTGTGATGTCCCTAGGCTGAAGAAGAAGACCACGCTCGAAGCCGAATGGTTTCCGGGTCGATTACGGAATTTGCGCCGTGTTAGGGGGCCATTCCGTGCCCGATAACAGGTTTGTCCGGCTTTGAAGCCTCTGAACCGCGGAAGCTATCCAGCCAGAGGTCCTGCAGTTCACTGCCCAGTTTGCCAAGAATTGATTGCAGCCTGTTCTGAAGTGGTGATGGCTGGGATTTTTTTGATACCAGGCGATATTGCTCGGCTTCCCTCATGCGGTCACGACGGATTTCTGCCATATATGCTTCATCTCTACCTGTTGGGTACACCATCGCGTTCTCCTTCCAGAACTGTCGCCCTGTTCTTGACAGAGCGCTTGGATTGCTATGCGACGTTCATACTGTACAGACGGCCTGGGGGATACGTCATCCCCAAAATTGGGGGATTAGATGGGTGATTTTGGGGTTTTTGACAGGAAAAATTGATTCAAGCTTTGATGAAAGGGATGAGGATGAGCTAGAGCAGGTCCAATTCTTGAGCGCGGATAACAGCTTCGTTGCGGTTGTGAACATTCAGCTTGCTGTAGATGCTCTTGATGTGAGACCTGACTGTGCTGGTTGCGATGCTGAGAACATCGGCAATTTCGGTGCTGGTGAGATGGGTATCAAGATAGCCAAGGACTTCAAGTTCTCGTTCGCTCAACGGCTCGACTAAGTCCTGCTGAACGTAGTCACGTCGTGGTCCGTCCTGAGAATGGTCGGCGGAAAATGACTCAAGCAATTTGTCCAGGTAGTCGTCCTGGATGTTTTCCCCGGAAGTTCGAAGCTCAGCCAGCAGCTGCTCCAATGGAAGGCCCTCATCAAGGAAAACCCGCAGAAAGCCGTGCGCCTCCCCAAGCCCAAGAGCGCTGGTTAAAGATTGCCTCGATTTTGCTGTCTGGCCGAGTGTGTCATTGAGCAGTGCGTCCAATACGAGTGCCTCAATGAGATAACGCTTTGCTCCGCGCTGATTGGCAAGTTCAAGTAAATCTTCCAGCAAGGAAATCACCCATTGGGCAGATTCTACCTCTTTGTCAAGTTCCCTTATGGCAGCGAGCTCTACCCTAACAATTGCCAGATAGGTTTCGAAATGTTGAAACTCTAGTTGAGCTGGAAGATTGCGGAATGTTTCATCCGCCCATGCTAATGCTTCGCGATAGTTGCCCTGGCGCAGATCGATTGTTGCCTGTTGAGCCTCTACACGCGTGACGTACCATGGCGACAAGTCCATTGCCGGGTGCATTGCGTCTCTCAGCGCAGCTTGAGCACCCTCAATTTCTTTCGAGGCCAGTAATACGCGGCTTAATTCAAGATAGACGCGCACAAGTAAATCAGCCTGGCCCCAATCTTCAACAAGTGCCAGACCTTCCAGGGCGTACTTTTGAGCTTGCTCAAGCTCGTTGTACTCGAGCAATGCATCACTCAATCGGATGTGAGCATAGCCATGAGATTGCAGTCGCACACCTGTTTGTTTGAGCTGTTTAGAACCGACTTCCAACGCTTTATGGCAGGTTTGAATGGACTGCTGCAGCTCTCCATGCAGCGCTTGGAGCTCGGCTAAATCACAAAGCGATTCAACCAGCACATTGTAGTCACCGGCACTCTGGTTGATGGCTATGGCCTGGTGGTATGCATCGATCGCTTCAGACAAATCCCCATTCCAACGCAATACGGTTGCCAATAACATCGCCGAGAAACCTCTCAATTTGAGGTCATCGTTGGGGAGAAGCTTCAATGCCTCCCGGGCGAATTCTGCAGCAAGCGACATCGAACCACGGATTGCTAATAAGTATGCCCGCAATGCATCAACGATCCCGGCTACGCGATCTTTTTCAACCGGATCCTGGATCGCGTCAAGTGATCCTTCGGCGCAGTGGATGAGTCCGGCGACCTGATCGAGCTGACCTGCAAATGTCAGGGCCCAGGCATGTGCTATACAAAGCCAGGGGTGGGTTTCTTTTACCTTGTTTGGGAGTGCCTCCAACCAGCGTGCTAAGGTTGTAAGGTTGCCAAAATAGACGAGGGAAAGGGCGTGTTGACCCACCAGCTTTGCTGCCCGGTCGTGGTCTCCAGAAGCCAGGGCATGCCTGACGGCCTCGCTCAAGAGATCGTTACGTTCACACCAATCACTGGCACGCAAATGAAGTGTAGGGATCAAGTCGGGGTGTTTGTTGGACAGCTGATTTCGAAGCAGCTCAGAGAAAAGCCGGTGGTAGCGATACCACTGTCGCTTGTCATCTAATGGAAGGATAAACAAGTTCTGTTTATCTAGACTTTCTAGAAGAAGTTGTCCATAGCCTGGCTCTTTGGGGTTGATGACAAGCGTTTCATCGACATGTGCTTCTTCGCTTTCAATGAAATCATCACCCAGCACATACTCACATAACTCACCTGAAAGATGATCCAGAATAGATGTTTTCAGCATGAATGATTGAATCAGGAGAGGCTGGCTCTCGAGAACCTCCTCGATGAGATAATCGAGAATATAGCGGTTGGTCCCAGATAGGCTGTGAATGATTCGGGATTTATCCGGTCGGTTCTGGATTGACAGGGCTGCCATTTGAAGACCTGCAATCCAGCCCTCTGTCCGCTTCTCCAAAACACCAATTTCCTCCGGGGAAAGGTTTAATTCCATGACTCTATTTAAATAGGCTGAGGCTTCATCGTCTTGAAAACGCAAGTCCGTTTCGTTCACCTCAGTGAAGGCATTGCGAACCCTTAACCGCGCAAGAGAAAAGGGCGGTTCAGTGCGTGAGGAAACGATAAAATGAATTCTCGGTGGGATGTGATCGAGCATGAACTCCATTGTTCGGTGGATGTCGCCATCAGTGATGAGGTGATAATCGTCAAGCACAATGGACACATCATTGTCCCAGACAAGCATGTCGTTGATTAGGTTAATAAGGACTTCTTCCAACGGGGGTGGTTGGGGAGACTGCTGCATTCTTAATGCGGTTTCACCTATGTCGGGCTGTAGCGTTTGAAGCGAGGCGATCAGATAGGTCAGAAAGCGGGTTCGGTCATTGTCGCCCTCATCCAAAGAGTACCAGGCGACCTGGCTTTGAGTCTGGGCTGCCCATTGACTGAGAAGTGTGGATTTCCCAAAACCTGCAGGAGCCGAAATGAGTATCAGGCGATGATTTGCTTTGATCGAATCGTCAATTCGCTGGGTTAAGGCCACACGATCGACAATTTGTCGATGAGGACGGGGAATATACAATTTGGTTTCTAATATCGAGAGAACAGATCTTTCTAACGGGGTGGGATCACCGGGGTCATTGCCTGGCATATCGTCTCTTGAGTTGTCTAATAAGTCGTTGTGCTTCGTTCATAGTAAGCATGTTCAAATAAGGTTTCTAATATGCCATCGGCCATCTTGTCTGAAATTGTGCCATTTCGGTTACTTCTAAGCATAGATTAAAGTTCATTTTCTTGTTAGGTCAAACGGGTTCCTCGATCAGCTCAAGAAAACCATTCTTAAACAAGCATATCCCATAGCCTCGTTGATTGATTCAATCCTTGAACCGCTCATGATTGGTTGGTCAGATATGCTTAAGAGGGATTGCTGTGTGTGGCAATTTCTGGAGGTCCAGAGAGGAGCACACTTGTCCTGATGAGGTTCTATAGGCACTGAGCTACAGGTTATAAGCGATGAGAGGTGGAAGTTATTCCAGAATAGATCCTTGCCGTTGAAAAAGACAGCCGAAAGGTACTTGCTCTGTCCCCGACTCTTCCTGTGATCGACGCGCCGCATTTGCCTGCGCGGAGACAGTCTTGAATTAGGTGGCCGGTGAACTGCAGTTCAAGGGAGGTCGAGGCACTGTGCTGCATTGGCATCCAGAAACCAGTGAAGTTGTCCGTTCTGGGGCTTAATGCGTTGTGCAGGCAGAGCGTCCTTTGTTTCTTTGCCTTGCAGCACTTGTCGGAGAGTCTCGGCTTTATCCT
>JASFLN010000150.1:0-5004 GCA_050118075.1 Anaerolineales bacterium | reverse complement strand
GCGCAGCGTATTTTCTACCACCACAACTATCCTGATGTGCGCACCTTGTTCGAGATCGCTGCTCGCAAGGAAAAAAGCCGCTTCGGATCGCGTTTATGGGAACGAAGGACTGATGATGTCGACTTCGGAATGATCAGGCTCGGTATCGGTACTCGTCCATCCACCGTCGTTTACCGCATGGATGACACAAGCGCTCCGGGAGACGAAGACCCGCTTCGCAAAGATGCCGTAAAGCTCGCCCGCGATTCGGAGTACGTTACGAACGTCCCCATTACGATCCCACTGCGTCCGTACCATAAAGAACAGCAAGAGGACAATGAAAGCGCTGATTCCAACATAAGGGAAAAGACACCGGGAAATCATGATGTGACCGCACGGCAGTCCATCGGTATCTTCGGGCCTAACCCCACCAACACGGCGGACTTTGCACGTGCGATCGTTTCGCATTTTGTGACCTTCCATTCGGCCATCGATGTACGCCTCAATGTCATCGGGCTACCTCAAGCGAAGGATAACTGGGATTGGGTAGAGTGGCTCCCGCACAGCAACCCGCGCGATGTCGGCATTGGAGAAACGTACGATGTTCGCCGTAAAGAGGACCTTGAACAGCTCTGCTTCTCATCCGATAAAAACGAGGTCGCTGAGTTCTGGAACCGTCTGAAGCGTGAGCTGGACCAGCGGCAGCTCCGGATGCAGGAAACGAACGAAGACGAACAGGGCGATCAGGATATCAACCTGCCGTTGCAATTGGTCGTTGTCGATTTACTAGGAGATATGCCAGAAAACTCCCCGCTTGGGGATGTCGCTTCCGAAACGCTCGTCGATATGATCAACCAGAATGGTCCTGAACTTGGAGCAGCGATCATCCTGCTCGGGAATGAACCTTCCATGATCCCGAGCGACTTTCAAGCGATGGTTGAAGTGGCCGCGGTTGGACCCAAGGTTGTTTTCCGCTATGCAGAGGTTGGTGTTAATACTCCACGTTACCTTGGCGATGCTGACTTGACTTCTGCAAGAGATGCGCGCGAGTTCCTGGCTGCAAAGATCCGCAGGCTGGATATCCGGCGGCCGTTCGGCAGCGATTTGCCGAGCCTTGTCGATGTGCTCCAGATGCAGTCGATTGTCGAAGAACGCAGGATCGACACCGTTGACAAACTCTCTATTGATGAGAATTGGAAACAAAGCATACTGCCGGAAAGCTCTGAATGGCTTCGGGCGCCGTTTGGGATGACGAGCATGCGGGATGTGCGCAGCCTTGTCTTCTCTGCTAAGCAAGGTGGTGATGGGGTCCACGGTATGATCGCCGGCACCACCGGTTCAGGAAAGTCCGAGCTGTTGTTAACCTTGATCGCCAGCCTTGCGGCGAAGTACGATCCTCGCATCGTGAACTTCGTGCTTGTCGACTTCAAGGGCGGCGCCGCTTTCGAACCGTTCCGTGAATTGCCGCACTGCGTCGATATTCTCACAAACCTCGAAGCGAACGCGGTCGAAAGGATGTTTGTCGCCATTCAGGCTGTCATGGCAGAGCGCAGTCACATTCTGGCTAGGAGCGGCGCAAAAGACATTGTTGAATACCGCGAGAAGGTTATCCCACGTCTCAAACCCGATGACCCGCTGCCGAAGACCTTCCCTCACCTGTTCATTATTGTGGATGAGTTCGCGGAGATGATTGCCGCCAATCCGGATTACAAGGATCAATTTGAAAGCGTCACCCGGCTTGGACGCGCTTTCGGTGTCACTTTGATCCTGTCCACCCAACGACCGGCTGGTGTGGTGACAGATCAAATGCGGGCCAACATGAAGTTCAGGATTTGCTTGCGGGTTGAAACAACCGAGGATAGCAAGGAGCTGCTCTCTAGACCGGATGCCGCCTTCCTGCCGAATATGGGCGGACGCGGCTATATCCAGGTCGGCAACGATATCCTTGTTCCGCTGCAGGTTGCCCGCGTTGCGGGAGACTACTCCGACGATCGCACAGTGGTCCTGCGGGATGTGATCTGGTTGGATGATGAAAAACTCCCTGGTGATGAGGGCACAGATGATCAGCCGCTCTATTCTGAGCTAGAAATTGCTGAAGCGCTCAAGATGGATCCGGGAGAACTTCCAACAACGATGCTCGATTGGATCGTGGGGATCGCGGCGATACGTGCAAAACGGGACAACGTCCCGGTCCAGCGCAAGCCATGGCCGGATCCGTTGCCAAAACATCTCTCACTTACCGATCCAGTGGACGCACGCTATTTGAATACTGAGCGGGAGTTACGGGACGATAAGACGATCATCATCCACGAGGGTCTGCTTGAGTGGCTGGAGAATGATAAGGAAGATCCGATCTGGCCGGAAAACGATTGGGCCACGATACCACCCATGGTGGGGACCGTGGGTTTAATCGACAACCCCCATTCGGCTGAACAACGCTTGCTCATGCTGGAGCCTAATCAGGGTCCGATCGTCATGTTTGGAGCTGGAGGGCGGGGGAAAACGACATTCCTCAAGACGTTTTTACTCTCATTGGCAGCTACCCGCACCCCGGATGAGCTGCATATGTACGCCCTTGATTTCGGTCGTATGGGCTTGAGGACGATTAAGGATTTACCGCATCTCGGTGCCACAATCGATGCCTCGGAAACGACCCGGGTAGACCAGTTAATGAGAATGTTGGGCAACTTTGTCAACGAACGTCAGGAGATGCTCGAGAAATTCAATTCGTTGGAAGATTACAACGAGAAGAATCCCAAAAATGTTTTCCCGGAGATCATCGTAGCGATTGATAACTTTGCGGAATTCCAGGATAGCTACGAGTACCTGCTGCCCGACTTGATGCCTTTAATCCGTGACGGTCGTGCATTCGGCATTCATTTTGTCATCACAGCCGGATCGACGCGTGACATTCCGGGTAAGCTTTACAACCTGATCACGCAGAGACTCACCCTGACACAAGCTGATGAGATGGCGTATTCCGATATCGCCGGTCGCGGGGCACGCAATTTTGACAACTTCCCCGGGCGGGGGCTCATGGGATTGATCGTCGATGATGAGCGACTGCCGGTTGAATTCCATATTGGCATACCGGGTGAGCCAGACGATCTAAGCGATCTCGATGCGGTCGATGGCTACCAGGCGATTGCCCAACGCATGGATCGAGTATGGACGGCGATGGGCGGCAGCCGACCCGCGGCGGAGCTGCCGCGTTCGTTTGATTTCATCGAGATGTACAGCTTGTTAGAAGATGAAGATTACAAGCGTATCGGGGATATCCCCATCGCTAAAAAGTGGAAAGCGAGCATGCTTCCTGAAAATCAAGAATGGCTTCGCTCTCCGATTGGTTTGATCAGCAGTAAAGAAGTGCGCACGATGAAGTTCTCCGCGAAAGCGGGCGGGGACGGTGTGCACGGGATGATCGCCGGAACGACCGGTTCCGGTAAATCCGAACTGCTCCTGACGATGATCGGTTCCATGGCGGTTGAATACGATCCCAGAATCGTCAACTTCGTCCTGGTCGATTTCAAGGGTGGTGCCGCGTTTGAACCCTTCAAGAAACTGCCGCACTGTGTCGATATTGCTACCAACCTTCAAGGCAACGCGGTGGAAAGAATCTTCATCGCCATTAAAGCAGAACTTGACCGGCGCGCGAAATTGCTCGCCGACGGTCGCGTGAGTGACCTCGTCGACTACCGTAAAAAGGTCATCCCCAATCTGAAGGAAGGCGATAAGCTTCCAGACACGTTCCCACATCTCTTCATTATCGTCGATGAGTTCGCTGAGATGATCATGGAGAACCCGGAGTACAAAGCTCAGTTCGAGAGCATCACTCGCTTAGGACGTGCTTTCGGAGCGACTCTGATCCTGGCGACGCAGAGACCAGCAGGTATGGTGACGGATCAGATGCGTGCGAACATGAAATTCCGAATCTGCCTGCGTGTCGAAACCCCGGAAGACTCTAAAGAGCTGCTCGGCCGACCCGACGCCGCCAGACTTCCGGCGCTTGGCGGTCGTGGCTACATCCAGATTGGCGGGGGTCAATTGACCGAGCTCCAGGCGGCTTGGGCAGGCCCGGATTACACCGATAATCCACCAGACCCGACCTATCCAACGGAAGAGATTGTGAAAGCGCTTGAGCTTCCGGAGGACAGCAAACCGGGTTTGCTGATCGATTGGCTTGTCGGCGCGCTGGCCGCCGAATCCAAGCGGCAGGAGATCCCTGCCCAGCGGAAACCCTGGCCGGATCCGCTTCCGGAACTGCTCTCACTCAACGAGCGCATCGATGCCGAGTACATTAACAGTGATCGTACGGGTAGAGCACAGACCGTCATCATCAACCCAGATATCGATAGGTGGATCCGGAATAAGAAAAACGAGTCACTCTGGGAACCCTGGGACTGGTCTGCTCCGCTCCCTTTGAATGCAGAGTTCGGTTTGATTGATAACCCCTTCAATGCTGAACAGCGCTTCCTGTCGATCGATATCACACAAGATCCGCTGGCAATCTTCGGCAGCGCTGGTCGGGGTAAGACCACCTTCATCAAATCATTGCTGCTCTCACTGGCCGCTTCCCACTCCCCGGTCGAGCTGAACATGTTCTTGCTCGATTTCGGTCGCGGTGGTCTGAAAGACGTATCCAAGCTTCCGCATGTCGGAGCCACGATTGACGCCTCACAGCCGGAACGAGTGGAACAGCTCTTCCGTATGCTGCAGGGACAGATGAAGGACAGACAGGAGCGTTTGACCGCATTCTCATCGCTGGAAGAATACAACGCCGAGAAAGTCGATGATCCCGACAATATGTTCCCATCGATCGTGGTGGTCATCGATAACTTCGCTGAGTTTGCGGAGAGCTATGAATATCTCGTTCCTGAACTCATGACGATGGTGCGTGATGGGCGAGCGATGGGCATTTATTACGTCGTAGCCTCTGGGACCCCGAACGATTTACGTGGGAAATTGTACAACCTCTTTGGCCAGCGAGTTGTATTTACGATGGCAGATGCGAGTGCCTACCTCGAT
>JASFLN010000149.1:0-5007 GCA_050118075.1 Anaerolineales bacterium | reverse complement strand
CGCTCATGGAAGCATGTGAACAGAGCGTGCCTGACGAGTTCAATTACGGCCTCAGTAATAGAAAGCTGATCTACAGATCCTATCCAGATTGTTTTCCGTCAACGCCTGCTGTGGATTGGGCTAACTGCCCTGACGGGCGCTTGACGATCCAACACAATGGCCAGGAAGTCACGCTGGTGAACGAACCACGTGAGATCGAACTCAATGTTGGAGCCATTGTGGTGGCAACCGGTTTTGATCCCTATGAACCACATAGGGGTGAATTTGGATATGGTGAAATCCCTGAGGTGGTCACGCTTCCCCAGTTGATCCGACACCTTGCAACGATCGATGAAGGTGAGGCGTTCGCCTGGAATGGTCATCCAGTGCGAGATATTGCACTGGTTCATTGTGTTGGAAGCCGGCAGATCGAAGGAGTCAATGAACCTCAGGCTGATGGTCAGGTCAATGATTACTGCTCACGTTTTTGCTGCACGGCATCCCTACACATTCTGAATGAAATCCACGAACACTTCCCCCACATCAGAATGTACGATCTTTTCCAGGACATCCGCACCTATGGGCGTGGTCATGAAGAGTACTACCGTAAGGCTCTGGAAGATAGGGTCCGCTTCTTGCGCTACGTTGGGCAGGAACCGCCGGTTGTGAAGCGCGCTGCGGAAGGGGATACGCACCCTGTTCTCGTTGAAGCAGCTGATTATCTGACGGGCGGGGCGGAGATTGAGATACCGGTCGACCTGGTCGTTTTGGCGGTGGGTATGATGCCCCGCAATGTCGACGACCTGATCCAGATGCTGAAGATCTCGAAGGGCACCGATCGCTTCCTCCTGGAAGTGCACCCGAAGTTGCGGCCGGTTGAGACGGCTGTCCCGGGTGTCGTTCTGGCTGGCACTGTCCAGGGCCCGATGAATATCCAGGAAAGCAGTGCAGCTGCGCAGGCGGCAGCAGCAAAAGTCGCATCCCTGCTAGCCCCCGGCTTTGTTAAATTGGAACCCTATGTAGCCAAGGTTGATCCGGAACGCTGCAATGGCAGCGGACAATGTGTTGAGGTTTGCGCGTACGAAGATGCGATCATGCTTCAAGCTTTCAGTGACAATGGTCATGAGCGCATGCGAGCAGTCGTCACCCCAGCCAATTGTGCCGGTTGTGGAGCCTGTGTAAGCGCCTGTCCAGAAGGTGCCATTGATGTTCAGGGTTGGACTCTGAAGCAGTACCAGGCCATGGTAGAGGCGATCGCAGTGCCGGTGGCAGTTGAAGCGGAGGTAGAGGCATGACGGATCAAAGCGATAAGAAGGCGCGAACGCAGCTTCTGAAGGAGCTGCGGGAAGCACATCAAGAAACTGTGGAGCGCACACGCGAGCTCCTCAAGGTTCAACAGACCGCACGTAAAGAAGTTCTGAAGGTTATCGGGGAGGAAGCGAAAACCATCCCGATGATCGCCGATGCCGTCAACCTCCCTTCCGATGAGGTTCTCTGGCACGTGATGGCCATGAAGAAATATGGCCTGGTCGAGGAAACAGGTATGGATGGGGAATATTACACGTATCAAGAGGTGAAGGAGCCAGAAGTATGAGTCAACGCGTAGATCCTGATCTCCTTAACGAACTCAAGGAGTACGGCGCTGTCGGCGTCGAGAAATGCTTCAACTGTGGTAACTGCACAGCAATCTGCCCGCTGACGAATGACGATCATCTCTTTCCGCGGGACATGATCCGTTACGCACAGCTCGGTATGGGCGAAAGCATCAAGACGAGCATCGATCCATGGCTGTGCTATTACTGTGGGGACTGCAGTGAAACGTGTCCAAAAGAAGCAGAACCTGCTGAGACCATGATGGCTGTTCGGCGATGGCTGACCGCAAAGTATGACTGGACCGGGCTTGCGCAAAAATTCTACACCTCAACGACGTGGGAAATCGGCTCGATGGTCGCAGTCGGTTTGCTCGTCGTGCTTGCGTTTGTGATGTTCCATGGCCCAATCGTTACGGATCAGGTATCGCTCAACACCTTCGCACCGGTTCATCTGATTCACATGGCGGATTGGATCATGGCGGGCGGGCTGCTATTTTTTGCCGGGACGAATATCCTCCGCATGCATCAATCGGTGATGCGCAAGGGGGGCGATGAGAAAATACCGCTCTCGGTTTACATAACTGAAGCCTGGCACATCGTATACCATTTCGTCACGCAGAGGGTCTGGTCGGATTGTGCCAAAGATGAAGAGGATCAAAAGGAACGACGGCGAAAGAACTTCATGTGGGTCAGTCACCTATTGCTCGTAACGGGCTACGTTACGATGCTGGTGTTGGTTGTTTTCTTCTTGCCCTGGTTCCAGACCGACAATATCTACCCGATCTATCATCCCCAGAGATGGTTGGGCTATTACGCGACTGCAGTCCTGCTTCTGGGTGGTGGGAAAGCATTGCTGGGGCGGCTGCGGAAAGACCTGCAGGTGCACCGTTTCTCCCACATGAGTGATTGGATCTTTCCGATTCTGCTCGTCGTGGTCACGGTCTCCGGTATCTTGCAGCACACGTTTCGGTACATGGGGCTGCCACTGGCGACCTATGGCACGTACGTCGTACACCTGGCGTTTGCAGCGCCAATGCTGATCCTGGAGGTCCCGTTTGGAAAATGGTCGCATCTCTACTACCGCCCGCTGGCGATTTATTTTGACAAGGTCAAAGCACGGGCCAGGGAATTAAGCCAATCCATCGAAGGTGCTACAGCACCTGCGGTGTGATCCGCTGTTCAATCAAATACTCGATGATCTAAAGGAGGTCAATATGAGTGAAAAGATGGTAGTTGTTTGTAATCATGCCGACACACCCCATGTCATGCCAACATTGATTATGGGCTCATCCGGCGTCGCACTGGATAATGATGTCATCCTATTCTTCTGCCCTGGTGGTGCGCAGGCGCTCGTGAAGGGTGAGCTGGAGAAGATCGGTACGCCGAAAGGGCTGCCCAACCCGGTGGAATTATTCAACACGATCCTCGATCAGGGCGGCGAGATCATCCTTTGCGAATTAGCACTCGAGAACAAAGGCATTGATCCGGCGGATCTGCGGGATGATCGCATCGTCATAAAGAATGCGCCCTCGTTCCTCATGGATGCTGAAGGCGCAGCGATGACGCTAACGTTCTAGATCGCCTATATCAGCTTCTGACATCGGCTCGCACAATTGATTGCCTGTAGCTTTTCCTCGCTGCGGCCCGAGGTCTTCAAGTTGAAGGCCTGATCCTCCTCTTAGGATCAGGCCTTCTCTTTAATCTACTGAATGGATCAATTCTCGATCATTTTCAACAGGTCAGTGTTGGCAGGGTCATGGACGAAAGCCCAGAAGGCTTCCATAGCCCGGTTGGCGGGGTGGATCTTCTTTCGGACCATGAATATCGTTCGGTGAAGGTCGAAACCGATCACGGGAATCTCAACAACTGAGCCACGCTCAAGCGCCCATGCTGCGGCTGTGCGCGAGACAAAAGCCAAACCAAAGCCACTTTCGACCGTCTTGACAATTGCCTCAGCGTTTCCCACTTCTAGAAAAATGTTCAGCTCACCAATATCGATATCCCGCTTTCCTAGTTCGGTTAGTAATGCACGGCGTGTCCCAGAGCTAGGTTCATCCAGGATCATCGGTACGCCCAGAAGATCCGCGGGGTCGATGACGTCCATAGCAGTCCAGGGTTGACTGGAGGGACTGATGAGGATGATGTGATCGGTGAAAAATTCCTGGCAATCCATGTCGTCACCACAGGCATCGAAACTGACGACGCCAAGGTCTGCTTCTTCGCCCAGCAGCGTGGGTACAACCTTTGTGCGAGTACAACGATGGATGTGCACAGTTACTCCGGGATGGCGATTAAGAAAGCGTCCTGCGAATTGTGGTAGAACGTATTTCCCGGTCGTCGTACTGCAAGCGATTCTCAATGATCCGATCACCCGGTCTTCCATCGAGTTCATCATCTGCTGAATCCCCATCGCTTCTCGCAGCAATTTCCTGGCATGGGGTACCAGCAGACGCCCGGCAGAGGTCAGCGTGATTTCGCTGCTTGAGCGTTCAAAAAGCGGACTACCGATCTCTTCTTCAAGTTTCTTGATGTGGTGGCTTACGGTTGGCTGGCTCAAGTGCAGCCGCTTGGCGGCATCCGAAAAACTCAGTGTCTCCGCAGCGTAGAGGAAAACCTGTAATTTTGTAAGATCAATCATCGCTCAACCTCAATTGGTGAGTTAGACATCCTGATGGGGGTGTATCGGCTGGCTAAGGAATGCATCAGGTATAGCCATTTTTAGTGTAACCCTCGCCTACGGTCAAAGCAATCTCAAATTTGTCCTGGTATGGGCTGATTTAACTCGCGTTCTCAGTCAGCTCAAAGTGGATCTCAATGGCAGCGGCACATTGCAGATGAAAACATGCTGCTCAAGATGATCGGATCTAAATGGAAGAAGACCACCCCTGGCTATTTCAACCGGAAGGAATCAGGATTGAAAGGTGATCGTAAGCTTGTGAAACACAATATCAGGGTAAGCTGAAATATAGAATTAGAAAATGCGCGCTTGGCGCAGTGAGGGTCTTCTATGGGTATGGATTTCAGCACACAAGAGCAGCTGGAGGATATGGACGTCTTTCAGTTGGATGATCTGCTTGAGACGGATATCAAAGTTGCGCAGGGCAAGTCAGAAACCAGCAAGATTTCCTGGCTGGGGTTGATTGCCTATTGGTTTGCTGAGATGCGTTGGAGAAGGAAGTATTGGTTGCAAACCAGGAAGTAGGAGATTACAAATCGCCTTCAAGAAGCGCCCGAAAGGGCGCTTTATTTTTTCCCCCATGTCGTTGAATCTATTGCTCAGTGTTTTCCTGGCTTATTACCGCTTCGCCAACGTAAAAACAGGCTAGCGGGTGCCCGGGATCCAGGCGGACACGCACAGTTGTACCGGGTGGGAGGGTGAGAGTGTGTGGCTGGAGCGAGTGGACGATCTTTCCTGAAGGCAGAGCGATCTTATAGA
>JASFLN010000148.1:0-5011 GCA_050118075.1 Anaerolineales bacterium | reverse complement strand
GCTCTTGTTTCTCGGGATTGCGTGTACTGGGCTGGCATATGCCCTATACTTCTACGCTCTCGCCGGTGCACAATCTGCACTGGTTGCTGCGCTGCAGTACCTCGAGCCGCTGATCACTATCCTGCTGGCCTACATTTTTCTACAGGAAGTGCTTCGACCGGTTGGATTGGTTGGGGGGCTTTTAATTGTTTTAGGGATTGTGCTGGTTGAGCAAACAGGTGAGAGCAAACCAACAGAATAGATCTTGGTCGGATATTTCTTTTCGTCGGTTTCAGCTCAGGGCCAGAAACCAAACCACCAGAGTAAAAAAGCAGCTGCTGTGATCATAATGAGGAGCAAGAGGATTGCGAGTGAGGTGTTGCGCCTCCATCTACGACGGTGGACAATCTTAGGTGGAATGTTGAATTCCGTGGGTAAAGCGACGATAGCGATTGTGATGTTGTCACTCCCGCCTGCTCTCAAGGCGCGTTCCACCAAATGGTTAACAGCTGCGTTCGGTGGTTTTGACGCTAAAGCGTTGTATATTTCAATGTCGGGGACCATATCGGTAAGCCCATCGGTGCAGAGCAAGAGACGATCATCATCGCCGAGTTTTGTGCCCTGATTGTTGCGTGCGGACTCGTCAGATTCGCCATCGCGTAGGCGAAGGCGCAGATCTGGCTCGGGAAGTTCCTGGCCTCCAATGTGCCTTCTCAGCACATGAGCTTGTGGATGACCGCGCGCTTCTTCCGGGGTGAGAATGTCGTATTCGATGGCCTCCTGGATCCAGGTATGGTCTGTGCTGACCTGTCGCAAACGGCCATTGCGGAGCATGTAGATTCGGCTGTCACCGACGGTTGCCGTGTAGAGATTGTCCTCAATGATCAGAGCGAGTGCAACAGTCGATCCCATGCCCTCCTGTTGACTGTCCTGTGCTGCAGCCTGTGAGACTGCACGACCCGCTTCGATGATGGCTGCTTCTATCACCGTTGTTGGTTCACCTTGCTCATACTTTTCTACTTCACTCTTGATTGTGTCAACTGTGAGTTGTGCGGCGATTTCACCCGCCTGGTGACCTCCAATGCCGTCTGCAACAATCACAAGGGCAACCTCACGCCCATCCTGCAACCGATAGGGTTGAACGGTAAAACGGTCCTCGTTTTGAGTACGTCTTTTACCGGTGTGTGAGGCTGCGATGGCGGTTAGATGAGATTCATCCTGAGGGATCATGATCCATCCTGCGGCAAATTTTCAGCCAGGTTGGAATTATTGTCCATCGCCCGGTTTACGGTGATTGTACGGGGTTCGGGCGGATCGACCAACTCAAATCGATATTCGGCGACTCCAAAATGGATAATATCGCCATGCCTGATTCGGATACCCCGGTCGGTTACAGGTTTAAAATTGACCCAGGTTCCTGCAGTTGAATCTTGATCGCGCAGCAGATAACTGCCGTCAGCCTGACGAATTAGGCGAGCGTGCAGGCGGTCGACGGACGGGTCTTGTATGGGCGAAGCAGCAAGCGATGGATCTGAGCCAACGATCTGATCAACGCCGGTCAGTGGAATGGAGTTTAGATCCGAACGTTCGGGTTTTATTGGATGCAGGAACGCCTCTGCAGGTCCTTCTGGAGGCTCTCGTCGAAGCGAACTTCGCTTTGGGCTTGGCTGAGGCTCACGAACGCTTCGTCTTACGGGCTTCGGAAAAGCCCCGCGTCTACCCAGCGACACCAAACTCATGGCGAGCAGGATGCCACCAAGTAAAACCCCGATCGCGGCAAGTAGATAGCCAAGTGCGGGTCGTATGGCTGCGATCCCTTGAGGAGGCAGGTCAACTTCTATTGAGACAGGGTGCACGGAAGAGAAGCTTTCCATGCCAATTGAATCAAGCACACGAACCTGAAGTTGATGGGTTTGATTCTCCAGATAGGTGCTCAGATCCCAGGTTAGAGGCGAAAACGGAGGCTCGTTGCGTTGATCGACAACTTGTCCATCGACGAGCAGCTGGCTTGAGCTAAGCGGACGTTCGTATTCGTCAGGGAAAGTGGCAAGGAAATTAATTTCGGTATCGGTTGGTGGCAATGAAGCCAAGGATATGGCGGGGTCATCAGAAGCCCGGCGGATCCTTTCAGGGGGTTCAAGAACAAGCACCTCTGGTGGTTTCAGATCGAGGTTGAAGCTGCGTTCAAGATTGCCGATTTCCTGGCCGTCAAGTGATACTTCCAGCCGGATTGTGTGTGTGCCCGGCGTGGTCGCCTGTGACGTGTATTCCAGTCGGTACTGGAGACGTTGACTGGCGATCGTTTGGGCCAACGTATCTAACCCGGTTCCTTCCTGATAAACAGCAACTTGGCCTCCGGTTTCCTGAGCGATCCGCAGAAGAGGTTCTGCCTCCGGTTGTGCCAGTGTCTCGGGTGAAGCCAGAAGGACCGGATAGATGGAGGTGTTCGTGCCCTGTGCACGAGCAATGATGTTATCGACAGGCACATCAAGAGGGGAGCGCGGCAAGGCAGTAAAAAAAATCAAAGCACTTTGCATACCGGTCACGGGTGGTCTTTCTGTTGTGAGATCGAGAGACTCAAAGAGCAAACGGTAGGCTGTCTGCTCTTCGACGTATCCGGGCTCAAGCGCATCAAGTGCTGATGCCAGTTCGGCGATCGAATTTGAATGCGAAATTTGGGTGCCAGAGGCTGTGACCAGACTGTAATCGTCGAACCCTAGACGCGTGAAGTCTGGAAGGGTCCACCAATTCAGGAGTTCACTGCGAGCCAGGTCAAATCGCGTCCGACCCAGCGTGTCGCGAATGCGCAGATCATTGGTTGTATTAAGCACAAAAACGAGACGCGTACCGACGAGCGCCTCGTCCAGGCTCAGATCAATCGCCAGGTCATTATCTTCAAAAAGTCTGAAGCTGGCGTTTGGGAGATTATCCAACCGGCGACCATCGTCACCGACCACTTGAACAAATAGGGTCACGCGCGGGAACGCTTCAATAACCGGATCCGATACGCGCACGTCAGCTGTCGTCTGAGCCAGGACAGCCAGTGGAATTACAAGCATCGCCAGAAGTAAACAGAAGGATATTAGCGGGCGCAAACGCAGGAACATGGCGTCATTGTAGCATGGAGAGCATGGAAGAGGTTGCAGCCTTGCAGTGTGCTTACAACCCATCTAATCGAGAGGGGATTTGTACTAGGATGAAGGTGAGACGGAACTTAGGAGCGGTGTGATGCTCGAGTCAAAGCATGCAGGCTACAGCTCGGCGGAAAGGTATGCAGAAAGCAGCCCGACCAAAATCAAAACGGATGGGTTTGAGCGGATTATCCGGTTAATCCTCGTCATCTGTTTCTTCGGTGTGCTTGGCCTGGAGTTCTGGCTGCTGATTTCCGCATTGGGAAACGGTTAGATACCTGCAGCAACCCAGATCATTGTGATGAAACTCCCGGGAGACTGCCGGGTCATCTAGATCTGCGCTCCATTGCAATCGAGCGCATTTTTATTTTAAGGAATTGCTACTCCCACTCAATCGTGGCAGGGGGCTTGCTCGAGATGTCATACACCACACGGTTGATACCCTGGACTTCATTCACAATGCGATTACTGATGCGGGCAAGAACTTCGTTGGGGATGCGCGCCCAATCGGCGGTCATAAAATCTTCCGTTGTGACCGCGCGCACAGCAATTGTCTCCGCATAGGTGCGGGAATCCCCCATAACACCAACCGAGCGTACAGGCAGCAGCACCGCGAAGGCCTGCGCAATTTGCTGGCCGCTGGATGGAATTAGGGATGGATCAATGGAGGTGATTCCACTTGAACTGAGCAGGCCAGCGCGTTCGAGTTCTTCGAGCACAACCCCGTCCGCTTGACGGAGACGTTCCAGTCGCTGATGCGTAATAGGCCCCAGACAGCGCACGGCGAGACCCGGGCCAGGGAAAGGCTGACGGCTAATTGCCTGCTCCGGAAGACCAAGTTCAAGCCCAACAGCTCGCACTTCATCTTTAAATAGGTAACGGAGCGGTTCGATGAGTTTGAAGTGCATATCCTCTGGCAGGCCACCAACATTGTGATGGGTCTTGATACGCGCGGCGACGCTCCGGTCCGGGCCGCTCGATTCAACCACGTCCGGATAAATGGTCCCCTGAACGAGATAATCTGCTCCTTTGATAGGGCGCGCTTGTTCTTCAAAAATTCGAATGAAGAGCTCACCAATTCGGCTCCTTTTCGCCTCCGGATCGATCACCCCCTCGAGCTCTTCAAGGAACGCTTCGGTCGCATCGACAGCGATCAAGTTTACGCCAAGATTGCGTTCAAAGGTCTCAACGACTGACTCCGCTTCCCCGGATCGGAGAAGACCATTGTTAACAAAGATGCAGATCAGTTGATCGCCAATAGCTCGATGGACCAGTGCGGCGGCAACGGTTGAGTCGACGCCACCGCTGACGCCTGCCAAGGCATGACTGTCTCCGATTGTATTTTGTATCGCTTCGATGCTGGCATGGATGATCGAAGCAGGATGCCACTGCGGGTTAGCCTGGCAAATGTCAAGCACGAAGTGGCGCAGGATATCCGCACCGCGCGGGGTATGTTGGACCTCAGGATGGAATTGGATCCCGTAGCGATGCCGGTCCCGATCGGCCATCACCGCAATCGGTGAGCCCGATGACCTTGCAAGGATTTCGAATCCTGGCGGCGGTTTTTCAATTCGATCGCCGTGGGACATCCATACCTGGTAGCTGCGCTGCGGCAGCAAGGGATCCTCTGCAAGCACCTCAATATTGGCTGGCCCATACTCGCGTTTGGTTGAGGGGGCGACGATGCCTCCCAACGAGTGGGTGAGCGCCTGCATCCCATAGCAGATGCCAAGTACGGGCAGCCCTGAACTCAGAACGTATGAAGGGATCTGCGGAGCGCCAGTCTCATAGACGGAAGCCGGCCCGCCGGAAAGTATGAAACCGAGTGGAGCAAGATCTAGGACTTCTTGGGAAGGGGTGTCATGTGGGAAAAGCTCACAGTAGACATGTGCCTCACGCAC
>JASFLN010000147.1:0-5011 GCA_050118075.1 Anaerolineales bacterium | reverse complement strand
AGGCACCTAGAGAGGTCAGATTGACATCGTACTCACCACCCTGGCCGTCTTCACCATGACAAGCAGCGCATTCTTGCTGATAGAGTTCCTGGCCGCGCTCGATCTGCTCCTGACTCGTGCTCAAGCTGAGTGCATAGGCGACCACATTCCAGCGCTGCGCGTCGCTCAGGCTTCGAAATGGCGGCATGAAGCGGTCCATCCGTCCCAAGGTCACGATCTCATACCAGTCCGCCGGGATGACCTCGATCGCAGCCTCAGGGTCACCCAACGGGGGGATTTCAACCTCAAGGCTGCCAGACATCTCCCCGTCACCCAGACCGGTAGGACCATGGCAAGGAGAACAGCTCTCAGCATAGGTGAGAGCACCGATAAACGGATCTGGAGCCGCCGGGGGAACGCGATCCACTTCGACTTCCCCCTGCTCGGATGCAGGATGGGTCGCCTGAGGGCGGATCGCAGTGGCCTGGGGGATAGAAGCTTGTTGGGTCGCAATTGCAGGAGGTGGGGTGACATCCTCTGCAAGACTGCATCCAGAGAGGATCAAGCTGATAAAAAGAACAACCCCGATCCACGATCGTCTCATGCGCCTGACTCCTCCGTTATTAGTGCTGTCCCACAGTGTGTACAAAACCGATCGCCTTGTTGCACCGCTTCGCCGCATGATGGGCAAAACGCCGGGCTCTGCGAGCCTCCAATTCCGCGCAGGCGAGCCACGGCCGATTCGATTTCATCCTCCATTTTGACCGAATCGACGGAGGTCGTTTCAAGCCCCACTTTGGTATCCAGCTCTTTGAGAATCCCTGCACCGTAAAGCATCAGTTCATCGCGCTGGCCGCGATAATCCTGCTCACCAAGCTTGCCCATTGCGAAATCCATGTCGAGTTCTTGAATGCGCGACAAAACCCGATCACGCTCTGCCAGCAACTCAGAGAGCCGCCGGTCAACGTCCGTGACCTTTTCTCCCCCACCTACAACCAACGGACGAATGACATACGCCGACACAGCCAAGGCGAGCGCCAGTCCGATTAATATCGAGCCAATATCCATTAATAATTCCTCTACAATTCTCCTGCCAAATGGAACCCCGGGGTCAATCCGGTACCCCGGGGATCTAATAAACTGTCAGACTACAATGGGTGAGCCGTACACCATAGGTTACTGTGCACGCACACTTTCGATTTGCTGAATGATCTCGTCCAATGATTGATAGGGTCCAATTTTAAACGCTGCCAGCCTGCCATCAGGACCGATGATATAGGTCTCTGGAACACCGCGAATACGGAAAGCCTGGGAGATACGTGTCCCCAGATCAGGCCCATTGGGATAGGTGATACCAAATCGTTGCAAATAGGTTTTGGCTTCCGTTTCCGTATCGACATAATCGACACCGAGAAACCAGACGCCGTCATCTCGATAGAGTTCATATGCTTGCTGCAGCTCGGCCGCTTCCTGTTCACACGGTCGGCACCAGGAAGCCCAGAAGTTAACCACGACGACCTCGCCACGTAAATCGGAGAAACGGATCGTTTCGCCCTCAAACGTCTGCAGTGAGAGATCCGGAACGGGTTCTCCTACCTGGATGTGTCCTTCCTGGGTGCGGATCAAGCTGACGCCGACGACCACCAGCAGCGCGATGACAAACAACCAAACGAGCGCAAAGCCCCAGCGACGTCGTGGAGACTGCTGCTGCGCTTCAGGTAGATCCTGGGGTTCGCTTTCCAACTCCTGATGAATACCTTCGTCAGTCATGCGTACCTCGTTCACGTTTGCGAATTTCTTCTTCCAAGAGCTCTACATATACATCGGACCGATCCAGCGCAGGTGCGCTGGGGGCTGCTTCTTCGTCTTCGGTTCGCCAGGAGCGGATCGCTTGAAAGAGCACCGCCGCGCCGGCCAGAAAAGCGACTGGTGGGAGAACATAGACCAACCAATTTAAGCCTTCGGCAGGTGGTGTTGCCAGCACACGCGCGCCGTATTGTTCAACAAAATAGTCTTTGATCTGTTGCTCGTTCCAACCCTCGACAAGTTTCTCGCGGATCGTCGCCCGCCATTGTTCACAGGCCTGCGTCGGGCAAACATCGAGAGGCACGTTCTCACATACCGGACAGTACAGTTCGCGTGCAATCGCATTAACTTCGTCATCGGTGGGATTGTTGCCCTGTGCGCTGACACTCACCACCGATAATGACAGAAGCAGGAGCAGCAACAGCGCGATGCCAATTAAAGAGTGCCGGTTGTTCATGCGGTCTCCTTTAAGCCTTCGCCGTGGACGCTCGCCTCGGGGTGCGGCGCTTTACTGGAGCCAACTCTGGCTCGGGCCAGGCTGCGACCGCCGTGCCCAGGATGAATACAATGCCACCCAGCCAGACAAAGTTCACCAATGGATTGTGATAAACCTTGAAGGTGGCACCTTCGACTGCGATTGGTTCCCAGCCCACCAACAACACATAGAAATCATCCTCAAGCGTAGAACGCACACCAGGAATCGTCATGGGCTGCTGCGAGGAGTAATAGAAGTCCTTCCGTGGATAAAGCTCGTCGACATACTTGCCATCCCGGTAAACCGAAACCACGGCACGCGCCACGTTGCGCCCGTCCTGAGTGTCAAATTGGGAAAGTGCATCGTAAGTCATGACGTAGCGGCCGAGCGTGAGTTGCTCGCCGCGCGCCAATGTCGCCTGCGTTTCCGTCTGGAACATCTCGATGCCGATGATCCCGAATGCCATCAGTACAACACCAAGGTGGATCACGTAACCACCGTAGCGCCGTCGATTGCGACCACCCAGACGCCATAATGCAGTTAACAGATTCTCACCATGACGTACATGGCGAGCCCGGGCGCCACGCCAGAATTCGTATAGGGTCACAAGGATCACAAACCCGGCCATCCAGTATCCAAGCAGCGCAGCCCAATGGGTCAGCCCGCTGACCATAAGCCCGATCGGGATCAGCAGCGATACAGCCGCCGGCTTCCATAACGCGCGACCAAGCGTCTTCCATGAGCTGCGACCGTAGACCGACAGTGGTGCAACGCCCATTAAAAGCAGTAAACCCAGCCAGAGCGGACCCGTGGCACGCTCATAGAATGGTGGACCGACGGTCACCTTCTGCCCAGTGACGAGCTCGGAAACTAAGGGGAAGATCACACCCCAGAAACAAATCACCAGAATGCCCATGAACAGCAGGTTGTTGAGCAGGAAAAGTGCCTCCCGAGAGAACATCGAGCCGAGCTCGTTGTTGCTCTTGAGGATGTCCCAGCGGTTGATCAGCAGACTGAGTGATGCGACCGAAGTCACACCGATGAACACAAAGAACAACGGCCCGATGGCTGATTGGGCAAACGCGTGCACCGAGGAGAGCACCCCCGAGCGGGTCAGGAACGTCCCGAAGATCACGAGCGCATATGTCAGGATAATCAGCACCATGTTCCAGTGCTTGAGCATGCCTTTTTTCTCCTGGACCATCACGGAGTGCAGGAACGCCGTACCCGTCAACCAGGGCATGAACGCAGCAATTTCAACCGGATCCCATCCCCAATAGCCACCCCAGCCAAGCACGTCGTACGCCCAGCGACCGCCGAGGATCAAACCCAACGACAGGAACAGCCAGGCGATCAGCGTCCAGCGCCGGGTGACGCGGATCCAGCGATCATCGGTGCGCCGGGTCACCAAAGCACCGATCGCGAATGCAAATGGGATCACGAAGGCCACAAACCCCAGGTAGAGCATCGGCGGGTGAATGACCATGCCAGGATGCCGCAGCAGCGGGTTGAGTCCCTGGCCGTCCACCGGATAGAGGGGCCTTGCGCCGGCCGGTTGCACCATCGCAGCAACTTGTTCACCTGTCGGCGCCAGGTAGAGGCGCGCAAACGGATTCTCGAAGAAAATCACCAGCCCGATGAAAAACGCCAGCGTGACCATCGTCACCAGGATGATCCAGGGCAGCAGCTCGCGATCACGATCCCAACGGCGCAGGCTTGCCGCCGTCGCGAACGCGGCCATGAGCCAGGACCAGAAGACCAATGAGCCTTCCTGACCACCCCACAACGCAGTGACCTTGAGGTAGACCGGCATGGCGTTGCTCGTAACCGAGGCGACGTAACGGATTTCGTAGTGACCAGTTACCAGCAGATAGATAATCGCCAGCGCAGATAACGTGAGCAACGGAAACGTGAGCAACATGGCGTGGCGGCCGCTCTCAACAAACTCCGGTTTTCGTTTAACCGCGCCGTATGCAGCCGCAGCTGCACCGTAAAGCGCGGCAACGAATGTGATGACCAGAGCGATGAAACCAAAATTAGCAATCACGCGAGCGAACTCCTCTCAGGCGCCAATGAACTCAACGCCGAGCAATATACCGACGAAACAGCTTGACTATCCAATCTCCGATTGCATGGGAACTTCTTCTTCATAACGCGTGGGGCATTTCAACAACAGCTCTTCCGCGTAGAAAACACCATCCTCACCCAACCGTCCGGTGACAATCGCCTGCGCTTCATGACGCAGCAGATCGGGCATCGGACCTTCATACTGAACGTCCAACCGTGTGGCGTTCTCATCCTCTACCGCCTGATGCAGCACCTCCGCAAGCCCGCCTGCGGCTTCAATTTCATCCGTATCCGCCGGCACGTTGGCGATCGTGAAACGCAGCGTCAGCGACTGTGCGTCGTAGCTGATCGTCTCACCATCAACGGCACCGGAAATGCGGATATCACGATCACCGACCGTTTCGGCTTTGGTAACCAACTCATCGATCGTCAGGTAATACTGAGCGGCAGCCTGGGTCGACGATGCGATCAGGTATACAACGGCGGCGGCGATGAGCAAGCCGCCCAGGATGAACTTCGTGCGGTTGTTACCGCCGGTCTTGGTTGTCTCCTCCATTGGGGTTCCTCCAGCTTATACCGATTCAATCCAACGAATTGGCGTCATTTTATCAGGTTTAGGCTCAGAAAAAGGTATGAAGAACATCTGCACGCCGCCCCTGCTTTTCCCATTCTCTTTTTTGCCTA
>JASFLN010000146.1:0-5025 GCA_050118075.1 Anaerolineales bacterium | reverse complement strand
GAATCTGAAGGCATGCCCTACGCGCAAGATGCATTTCTCGACGAGATAAAACCCCTTACAAGTTCCTCGGCACTACAGCAAGCAGAAAGCATTAAATCCCGATTGAAACATAGCCTACGTCGTGGTACACCTCATATTAGCCGCTACGACATCCGTGAATTTGTGTATTAAGATGAACAACGATATAGGAGGCTTTGCATGAGCCGTTTCACACACGTGATCAAACGCAGTGGATCTATCGTCCCGTTTAAGAAAGCACGCATCGCCAACGCGATCTACCGTGCTGCGGTAGCCGTTGGAGGGCGAGATAGAGAACGGGCCAACTGGCTTGCCGACCAGGTCATCAATCATCTGGCGGATACCCTGCCGGAAGACCACACTCCGCACATCGAGGAAATTCAAGACGCGGTTGAGAAAGTGCTCATCGAGAATGGCCACGCGAAGGTTGCCAAAGCATATATCCTGTATCGCGACGAACAGGCTAAAAGCCGTATGGATCGCGGACGCAGAGCTGCGCAATCCTCTGAGAACATCCCCTGGCGCAAACTATGGTATATCCTTGATTGGGCTGTTGAGCATAATCTCCACACAATTGAAGCCCTCAACCAACGCCTGCGCAACGATGAATTCCCACAGATTGTGCACCAATCAGAGGCAGCCTACGAAGACGATGTTGACACAGCTGCAGAGCTGCTCACGGATCGGGCCGAAGCTCTAAAAGTTGTGATCATCAGCGGTCCCTCTTCATCTGGCAAAACAACGACGACGATCAAAATCGAGCAGCGCCTTACTCAGCGCGGTTTGAGGTTCCGGCCTATCAACATTGATAATTATTTTTTCGATCTGGAGATGCATCCCAAAGATGAATTTGGCGATTACGACTTCGAAACCCCACAAGCCTTGGACCTGGAATTGATCAATGAGCACATCGATGCATTGATTAAGGGTGAAGAAGTGCTCATTCCTTATTACGATTTCAAAACCGGGACACGGAAGCTCGATCAGACCGCAATGCAGCTCAACCAAGGCGAAATTCTGTTAATCGACAGCTTGCACGGATTGTATCCTCCGATGACGGAGGGGATCCCTGAAGAGGTAAAAGGGAAGATATATATCGAACCACTACTGCAGATGAAAAACCTGCAGGGTGAATACATTCATTGGGCGGATATCCGCATGATCCGCCGCATGCTTCGCGACGCAGAGCACCGGGCATACGATCCCCAGCGGACATTGGAACACTGGCATTACGTCCGTTCGAGTGAACTCAGGCACATCATCCCTTACCTGCACTCTGCCGATATCGTGATCAACTCTGGAATGCCCTACGAGCTGCCGATTTATCGAACGCGTTTACTGAATTCTTTCGAAGAATGGACCCAGAAATACAAAGATGACCCTGTTCGGCAGGACGCTTATATGCGCGCCAGTCGGATGTATGCCGTATTGAAAACAGTTGAACCCATCGAGGATGAGTCGCCCATACCCCCCGATTCTGTCATGCGTGAGTTTATCGGTGGCAGCAGCTTGAAATATTGAGAAAACCAAGGTGTAGAGAGTTACAAGTGAAAACGACGCCAGCCTCCTGTAAAGAGTCCGGCGTCGTTATGGTCAGGGCTCCAGGCGGTGCAAACCTATTAGCCCTGACGTACGCGGCGTTTATTGTAGTGATTTCGACGAACATGTCAAATGCTTGGAAGCTAAATTGGACCCACCTTTTGTGACAAAGTAAGTCAATCAAAGCGCTCTTTAGCCGATACAAGTAAAAATCAACCCAAGAAGGACCTGAATATTGATATGCGCAATGTAAACCTCAAATCCATCATACTGATCATCCTTGTAATTGCACTCCTCGGTGCGTTTCTATTTATCTATCAATTCCTACGCCAGAATGTCAACCTATCAGCCTTTACATCTCAAGCAGAGATCGTCGATGTCGATCTGCCCCCAGGTTTTGAGATGAATATCTTTGCAAAAGAGCTCGATGGACCTCGGTTTATCGCTTTTGGTCCAAAGGGAGATCTCTATGTTGCCGAAAGAGGCGCCGGACGGATTACGAGATTGCCTGATGAGGACCAGGATGGTGTGGCAGACCGCCGGGTGATCTTTCAAGCAGACCTCGATCGTCCACACAGCATCGTCTATCAGCAGGGCAGTTGGTTCGTGGGAGTCCCTACAGGCATCATTCGCCTTGATGACAATGACCAAACCGGGAGCGCAGACGATAAGTCTGTGATCGTGGATGATATTCCTGGCTCAGGGCAACACACGACGCGGACAGTTGCATTTATTCCCGATGGAAGAATGCTTCTCTCCGTAGGGTCAAGCTGCAACTCATGTGTCGAAGAAGATCCCCGGCGGGCAGCGATCGTGGTATACGAGAATGCCCAGGGAGAAGGTGGTGAAATTTTCGCCCGTGGTCTACGAAATGCCGTCGGATTGACCATTCAACCCGATACAAATGACGTATGGGCGACGAACAATGCCCGTGACCTCATGGGCGATGACATACCCCCCGACAGCCTTCACCGGGTCGAGCAAGGTCAGGACTATGGGTGGCCATCCTGTCATGCCGGTCAAATCCCAGATCCGGATCTAGGCGGAGCTGAAGCTTGCCAGGGTGTCCCAAAACCAGCGCTCCAGATTCAAGCCCATTCTGCACCTTTAGGGCTTGTGTTTTACGATGGGTCTACTTTTCCTGTGGAGTATATGGGGGGACTTTTCATCGCCTATCATGGATCCTGGAATCGAACAGATCCAACAGGCTATAAAGTGGTCTTTGCGCCATTTGAAGATTCTCTCCCCAATGGAGAAATCAAGGACTTCGCAACCGGTTGGTTGGATCCGGAGACAGAAGAAGTGTATGGGAGACCTGTAGGTCTGGCAGTAGGACCAGATGGTGCGCTGTATGTCAGTGATGATAAAGCTGGAGTGATATACCGGATACAGTACCGCCCGGATTAGATTTACTGAGATCTATACATCAGTGAAAAACAGGAGTGCGAGGATTAGAGCAGCGAGAGGCCCTCAACGCGTTTTCGGTTGAAAAGCATTGCAGGTGCTTCTGCAAAAGCCGAGGGGAAGAGGATCGCCTGTACACGGGCTCCGTAAAGCGGAAGAAATGTGGATTCTCCTTCGAAAATGAAGGAGCTAAAATCGAAACGCCCCCCCGTTTGGATTTCACCAATCAACTCGAAACCTCCCAGGACAATCCGTACCATATGTGGGAATGGTTTTGTATAACCTGCACGAACGACATGGGAAGGTCCCAGACCGGCGCGCGAATCCACCGTCATACCCAAGACTTCTTTTTTAACAAACCACATCTTGGTAAATTTTTCAGCTGCCTGGGTCACTCTGTGCAATGGACTGATCTCACCTGAATCGATTTCAATGCAGGATTCCGTCGGCAGGTTCATCTGACTGAACAACCCTTGTGCACTTACACCCACCTCCCCTTTAATCCAGTGGGTTTTGGTCATGAGCTGAACCTGTATCGGCTGCTTCAACATAACCGCTGAACGCCTCCCGGTATCCATCCTCAGAACTATCATAGCAGAAATTTAATTCGGACTGAAACAAAGGGAAGTGTAATGCTGCTTCAATACACGGCCAGTTTTGAATTGGGAGTAGGATATCGATCTCGGATAGAATGGTGATATGACCCCCGTTTTCAGCCGGAAACAAAAGTTAGGGAAACCTCGGAAATTGCTTCCAAAATTGTTGACATCCCCACGCGGAACCTGGGTCGATATGGCATGTGGCGATGGCGTCTTCGCAGAAGTTTTATTGGAAATCGGTAAACCGGAGATCAGAGTTCTGGGACTCGATATTAACCGTTCAGCGCTTCTCCGATTTAGGGATCAATTAAAAACAAAATACGTCGAAGTCCTGACGTTGCAAGCCGATCTTGAAAGTCCTCTTCCATTTTCAGGTGCCGATGGGATCATCTTCGCTAATGGATTGCATTTCTTCCCCGAGCGGCAACAGGTTCGTGTACTTCGAAATATCGCCAGCTCGTTAAAGCATGACGGACAGATCATCATCGTCGAGTACAACTCAGAGCGATCGACAGCCGCAGTCCCATACCCCATATCCGAAAAGAACATCACCCGACTGCTAATCGCCGCCGGCTTCCACCCTCCCCACAAAGATAGTCGAGCGAGCTCTTCTTACCTTGGTGAAATATATGCTGTTCTCACCACCAAAGCCGCGCTTTGATTCTTTATTGGCGCACACGTGAAAAAGTGTAGAATGGATCATTAGATTCGAAAGGGGCACCTCATGACCTATCAACCCATCGAAAATTACGCTGTCATTGGCGACCTGCATACCGTCGCGCTTGTTGGTCTGAACGCCTCGATTGATTTTATGTGTTTCCCACATATTGATTCACCTTCCATCTTTGCCCGCATGCTGGATTACGAAAAAGGTGGTTTCTTTCAAATCAAACCTATGCTTGATAATTACACTCAAAAACAAATCTACCTAAGCGACACAAATATTCTCCTTACAAGGTTTCTTTCCCCTGATGGGGTGGCTGAGGTTTCAGATTTTATGCCGGTAGAGATCACCAAACCCAATCACGAACTCGTCCGGCGAGTAAAAACTATCACGGGTGAAATGGAATATGAAATGGTATGTGCGCCTGCATTTGATTACGGACGCGCAAAGCACAGAGTGGAAGAGCAAGAAGGATCAATCCTCTTCATCTCCGAAGGTGATGACGCACTGGCGCTTAAGCTGTACTGCCAGGTCCCTTATGAGGTCAAAGACGGAAGCGTGGTGGCGCGATTCCGGCTTAAGGAAGGTGAAACCGCAGCATTTATCCTTGAAGACGTTATGGAAGGACAAGAATCCCCGGTAGCTAACCCCGATTTTGTACGCGATTCTTTTCTTAACACGGTGAACTATTGGCACAATTGGATCGATAACTCCTCCTACAATGGCCGCTGGCGCGAGGAGGTGAACCGCTCTGCGTTGATATTAAAACTCTTAACGTCTCAAAAGCATGGTTCCATCGCA
>JASFLN010000145.1:0-5056 GCA_050118075.1 Anaerolineales bacterium | reverse complement strand
ACCGTGGCTGTAGGTGCTGCATCATCAACTGGCGGCTGTGTTTCTGAGAGCTCAACGCTGCCACTACAGGCAGCCAAGAGAATCGTGAGTAGCAAAATATAAGCGGGAATTTTTAACTTCATCAGCTGCATCCTTTGGAATTGATATTAAATAGATACACGTACTTCATGGTCGTATGGGATGTGTGCATTGTATCCAAAGCTGACGAGTGCGTGGGGCTTACTTTGCCAGCGGGGAATAGAGATCCGGTCGACGGTCGTTGAATAGATCGAGCTCATACTCGCCCGGGCGGAAGATGCGGTGCTTTGCATCGCTTCTGTCGGGGTCGATTGCGGCGTAGATTATGGTCTCTTCGGTTTGGCCTGCTTCAGCGAGGACGCGCCCGTCGGGATCCGCGATGATGCTGCGGCCGAGATAGGTTGTGCCGCGCTCTAGGCCGACGCGGTTGGCGGCAACCAGGTAGATGTAATTCTCAGCAGCCCGAGTGCTGACGACGAAATCGGGATAGAGCGAGGCAGCCTGCGGCCAGGCGGTCGACAGCAGAATCAACTGGGCTCCACCCAACGCGAGAACCCGAGCGGGTTCGGGGAAACGCAGATCATAGCAAATGAGCATTCCTGCCCGCCCGATGGAGGAATCCACGGGGTTCGAGAGATCATCACCGGCTGTTACAAAGCGATCGACGCCCAGCGTGGGCAAATGAGTCTTACGGTAGCGGGCAAGCGATCCGGTCGGTTCGACCAGCACGGCAGTGTTGAATAACTTGCCCTGTTGATCGACCTCGAGGGTGCCGACCATAAGCACAAGTTGGTATTGGGCACTAATGCTTGTAAGCACCTCAGTTGTCGGTCCGGGAATGGGCTCGGCGACGTCCCGGGCTTCGTCCTCCGTAAGCCCGTATCCAGTCACTGCGCATTCGGGGAAGACGACGATTTGGGCAGCTTCCTTGCGGGCGCGCGCCGAAAACGCCGCGATCTTGTCCAGGTTTGAACGCACATTCATTAAAACGGGTTCCATTTGAACTGCGGCAGCGGTGATCATAGGTTCTCCAGGGGGGATTTACGACTTGAATACAGGGTAAAGTATACTGAACCTGATTACAAAGCCGTAGACTTTGGGTCGATTTTAATGGAGAGATGATCTTGATCACAGAATTCGTCAATTTAGAACCCTGGTGGCGATTTGCGGCTGCGCTGCTGATCGGGGCACTTGTCGGTCTCGAGCGCGAATATGTCCAGCAGCGCAGCGGTGAGCAGGAATTCGGGGGCATCCGCACATTTTCATTGATGTCGCTGCTGGGTGCGGTGGGGGCCTATTTAACCCAGGATTTTGGCATTGTAGTGTTTATCGCGGCCTATCTTGGATTGATCCTGCTCTTATGGGCCAGCAACCTGTCTACCGCTATGCGCGGGATCGAGGAAGGGATCACCTCCGAGATCGCGGCGCTGCTGGTTCCGCTTTTTGGAGCGATGGTGATGTGGGATTATGCCGCGATCGCCGGCGCGATGGGGGTGATCACTGCTCTTCTGCTAGCTCTTAAACCACGCTTGCACGATCTTGCTCGTAGGATGAGTGCAGCAGATCTGCGCGCCACACTTGAATTTGCGCTGATCTCCGCAGTGATCCTGCCGCTGCTGCCTAATCGGGGCTTTGGACCTTTTGGGGTCCTGAATCCATTTCAGATATGGCTTCTGGTTGTGTTTGTTTCCGGGATTGGCTTTTTTGGCTATGTGCTTATGAAGACCCTGGGGACTGAACAGGGGATCGGGTTGACCGGTCTGCTCGGCGGCCTGGTGAGCAGTACAGCCACGACGCTGAGCTTTGCGGGGCGCAGCAAGGTCAACCAGTCGCTTTCTACGATGTTGGCGCGAGGGATCCTGCTGGCTTCCTCGGTGATGTTTCCGAGGGTGCTTATTGAAGTCGCCGTGGTAAACAACTCACTACTACCTCATGTAATCTTGCCGATTGGAGCGATGTTTTTAGCCAGCATACTGGTGTTCTTCTTTATGTGGCGCGTGAAGGGCAAGGACGAGAAAGATGAGCCTGGCAAAGTCGAGCTCTCGAACCCGCTGCGACTTCAAACGGCAGTGACGTTTGGTCTGGTGTTTGCCGTTGTGCTTGTTGCAGTGCGCGCAGCGAATGAGTATTTTGGGAGCGCAGGTGTCTATGTGGCGAGTCTGTTGACCGGTATCACGGATGTAGACTCGATCACGCTAAGTGTCTCTGAATTGGCCTTGAGTGGATCGTTAGAGCCCAGGGTGGCCTCGATCGCGATCGTGATCGCTTCGCTGGTCAACACCACGGCTAAGGGTGTCATGGCATTGGTGATCGGTTCGTTCGGGTTACGCAGGACGATTCTGCGCGCGTTCGGCATTGTGCTTATTGTTGGGTTGGCGGTGGCCGGGTTTACACTGCTTACATGAGACAGAAAATCTGTTGATAAAACGTAGGGGTGGGGTGACCCTGCCCCTACAGTTGGTTAAACCGGATTGTCAGACCCTCTCGAGGATCGTAGCCGTCGCCATCCCGTGACCGATGCACATGGTTTGCAGCCCGTATTTTCTTCCGTAATGATCCAATTCATGCACGAGTTTGGTCATCAGCACCGCTCCGGTCGCGCCCAACGGGTGCCCGTGCGCAATGGCACCACCATCGGGGTTGACAATCTCTGGGTCCGGTTGAATCTCATGCATCCAGGCGAGCACAACCGATGCGAAGGCCTCATTGATCTCAATCAGGTCCATCTGCTCAAGTCGCATGCCTGCCTTTTCCAGAACCATACGGGTGGCGGGGATCGGTGCGTCGAGCATGAGCACTGGATCCGATCCGACGACGGCGCGGGCGACGATGCGTGCCATTGGCGTGAGATGGTGTTCTTCAAGCGCTTTCTCAGAGACAACAAGCAGCGCAGCAGCCCCATCGCTGATCTGGCTGCTGTTCCCGGCTGTAATCACACCACCTTCTTTAAAGACCGGTGATAGCGAGCGCATTTTCTCGCGATCGGGGTTAATGCGCACGCCTTCATCGTGTTCAACTACTCGATGCTCTCCGTCTGACTGGTGGGTTAGCACCGGTGTGATCTGTCGTGCCTGACGACCGGTTTGGATGGCTTCTGCTGCACGTTGGTGGCTCTGGAACGCATAATCGTCCAACGCCTCGCGCTTTAACGACCATTTTTCCGCCATCAACTCCGCGCTCAATCCCTGATGGACGAGATCGTGTGGAAAATCCCGTGGCCATTCCTTGGGCCAATCCGCTCCGAGGGGTTGATGGGACATCATCTCTACACCACCCGCTAGAATGATGTCCATATCACCGGCCAGGATGGCTTGCGCAGCAAAGTGGACTGCCTGTTGCCCGGAACCACACATCCTGTTGATTTGTATGCCGGGAATTTCGACTGGAAAGCCGGCTTTAAGAGCCGCGAGTCGGCCTATGTTGGCGCCTTGATCACCGATCGGTGTCACGCAGCCCATAATGACGTCATCGAGTTTGTCTGGCTGCAAGCCGCCGCGCAGCAACGCCTCGGTCAGCACTTGCGCGGCCAGATCGACCGGCGCCACAGGATATAAGGCGCCTTTCTCTGGTTTTCCAACTCCGACGGGAGTTCGAACAGCGGAGACAATGAACGCAGAGGATGGCATGGAGGACTCCTTGAAAGTTCGACGTCTTCAGCGCTATTCCAGCATAAGTTCAGCGAGATTGGATGTCAATGAGCTGCCGAGTAATTGGGTGCGGCAGTGTACGTCAGGTTGGTCTACAATGGTGACTCAAACTGAAAGCCGATCAGACGATCAAGAGTGGAGCCAATGCACAAATCGATCACAGCCATTGCTATAGCGGTGGTGATGCTTAGCGGGTGCAGTCGAGATGCCCCTCCTACTACGATGCCCATCGAGACGGTCGCTGATTTTAAGCAAGCGCTTAAAACAGCGGGTGTTGAAGTGAGTTCGCTAGAATCCCACAGATTTAATTTACCTGAGACGCCCATCCAAAGCTGGGAAGTGCGCGGCGAATCGATCCACATTTATTCCTTCAATGAGACCAGCGAGCGCGAACACCTTTTAGATCAAATTGCCAATCTGGGGAGTCCATTTCTCGAGCATGAGCAGGAACTTCAGATCTGGGAAAGAGATTCGTTTGTAGTTATCTACCCCGGGTCGGATGGCGGGTTAATCTTGTTGGTCAGCGGCCTGCTTGGCGATCCGATCACGCGGCAAGTCAGCGGTCCGGATGAACCCTACCCTCCGGCCGTGCCGGCAGCACAGCATGCGTTGGCCGATGAGCTCGGTATTCCGCCGTCCGAGGTTCACGTGGTTGATTATGAAGATCGGTTGTGGCCGGACAGCTGCCTGGGGATCGTCGCACCGGCAGAAATATGCGCACAGGTGGAGACGCCTGGTTGGCGTATAGAACTCGAGGCTGGTGGCCAAACCTATGTGATGCACAGTGATGCGATCGGACAGCAGATGAAACGCGCTGAATAAACAGTGGGTGTATCGAGAACTTGTTTGAGCCTGCTGACGATAGGAAATGCATTGGATGACCAATAAACAAACCTCCCCGGTTGAGAGATCAAAAATAACCAAGACTTTACCCCGCAATGTCTGGGCGGTCACGATCACCAGTTTCTTGACGGATGTATCCTCCGAGATGCTTTTCAACTTGCTTCCGCTGTATCTCTTCAATGTTTTGGGGGTTCGAACCTCGTTGATTGGGGTGATTGAGGGGCTGGCTGATTCGGTCGCCAGCCTGATGAAGATGGTTTCCGGCTGGCTTTCCGACCGATGGGGAAACCGTAAATGGCTGGCGGTGAGTGGGTATGCTCTTTCGACGGTCATTAAACCGTTGCTTTACTTCACAACCACATGGTCAGGCGTTCTCGGAGTCCGCTTTGGTGATCGCGTGGGCAAAGGAATTCGCACAGCACCCCGCGATGCATTGGTTGCAGACAGCGTAGACGAGGGACAACGTGGGCTTGCATTTGGTCTTCATCGAGCTGGCGATACGGCGGGTGCGGTACTGGGGATCGGGATCGCACTGGTCGTGGTCCTTG
>JASFLN010000144.1:0-5067 GCA_050118075.1 Anaerolineales bacterium | reverse complement strand
CTTGCCGAAAAGTCGTCAGCGGGGATCCCCAGTGCTGGTGATTTCGTACCCCAATCGAAATCGACAGTGGATGAGGTTTTAACCAAGGCCCATTTACTATCGCGCTGGCGATTGAACCAGAAATGGCCTACCCATTGGCTGCTGTCATCGAGCGTGACCTTTGTCCATGTTAGCTCGATATCAGCGTCACGATTGTGTTCGTAATACTCAACGCGCAGGTCATGATTCCCGCGGACCATGGCGAGGTCCACAGACTTCTCGTTGCGATCCGAGTCTGTCCATTCGTCAATAACCAAACGGTCATCAACCCACAACCGCACGCCATCATCGGAGACCACCGAGAAACGATAGATCGCAGCGTCGAACTTCATTGTGCGAGACCAACGAGCAGAAAAGTTGTCGCTCGGGAGTCCTTCTGCCGGCGCTCCGCGCCCCCAATCGAAATCAACTTTCTTGTCATTTCGAACGAGGGCTGGATCCCCGTCAAGCGATCGATTATCGAAGTACTCAGCTCGCCATTCGGTGATCACCGGTGTCGGCTCCGGGCCGACCTTGATCTCAACCCACACGGGTTGATTGTAAGTAGAGCCTGTTCCAATGAGCTCTCCGGAAGGACTGCGCATCATCCAGTAGCTCCGGTAGGTCCCAGCAACAGCCGGAGCAGTCATATCCAGACTCATATCCATCATCACCCCGGGGCTGACCTCTGCCGGTATGCGAACCGAGTCCGGGGCACCTAATTGGTAACCACTCACAAAGACCCACTCGTAATCTCGTGTCCAGGTGCAGGAACCTTCGTTACGTATGCGCCAGACTTTCTTGAAGCTGCTCTTAGCGTCTACTCGAGTGCCGTCCTCAATGGTCACATCATCCACCAGGCTTATGCGGTTTGTGCATGTGGGTGCTGCGGTGGGTGTTGGGGTGGGTGCAGCTGGCGTCTCCGGGTTTGCTGTTTTCCATACAAACTGAAGATCCTGACGCTTCTCGCCGGGGCCAAGTGCTATCGTGTACGTGGCCACGCGGTCAGAAGGCAGAACCTGTGGTGCGGTCCATTGTCCAGACATCGCTTCGCCCGCACGCACCGATACACAATAGAAACCGGGTTGAAGATTTGGGAAATTGAATGATCCGGTTGGTTCTGTCTGGCTTGACGCTAAACCTAATGAAGGACAAGGCCCCTGGCCAAGCGAGACCTCTAATCCTCCCAACCCCTGCACAACTGCTGGATCACCACTGTCGGTATTCTGGGTTAGCCCTGGTGTAACCGTAGGGCAGATACCACTTGGCTCACACTCATCGATCCATACGAGTCCGCCAATAGCACCCGCTGGAGCTGCTGGAGTTCCTGTGGGCTTTGTGCGCTCAACAGGTGCAAACTGGCAGGCGGTGAATAGCATTGAAGCGAATAAAATCAAGAGGCCCTTGAGAAGCACTGTTGTTGCATACGTTCGATCCTGGCCTCGTTTTTCTGAATAGTGCGATTTTGTGTTCATCTTACGTACCTTCCGGGTGTCCATTCGTTTTCCCGATGGTTGAATTTATTGATCTGAGAGTTCATTTCAGCGGTACAGCCGCTCGCTTTCTTTCCTTACCAGATTACGCGATTGTTGATATGCATCCGCGCGTAGGGTTCGAGAGAGCTCAAGCACCTCTCGCATTTCCTCATCCCTCAGTATAGGGTTTTCGATGACCCAATACAGGAGGGATAGTACTCCTAACATCAATACCACTGCAATGATCGTTTGCACAATCGTTATGAATTGAAATCCGGTGTTCATCTTTTATACTCCCTCATCCAAGACGTCAAAATGCTTTGAATTGTTCCTGGATGATCGATCCAAATTAGGTTGAGTCTGCATGGTTTGTCTCCAACTTCTCAACCTCAGCGCACCCATTTTGACGCAGCCAGATCACATGGCTATCACAAACGGGTTACGAGATTGCTACAGCATCCCGGCTTGGATCAGTACTTTGCATATCTTCGATCTAAATCTAAACGAAGACATCTTTTTACTGATCCGCAAACGGATGAGTATGCAGATCCCCCGGAGGTCGGGAACGTTACCTGGTCATCTGGCGGGTTGTTTTCTTGGGGTGTTGACCCCATGAGCTTTCATTGCCCAGGAGGGGTAGCAAGCTGCTTGCTTATTCTGGAGGTTATGCGAAGGACAAGATTGGAGAGGATTATTTAATCGTAAACGTGCTTGCGCTTTTCTCAAACATAGGCAGCAGCGTATTGAACTTCGATTTCAAGGTCTGATATCCAAGTGAGTATGCTTGTCCGTCATGCAGGATGATGTAGAGAAGCTGTTGGCCGTCTCGACCCATTTCCGGGTCACGGACTTCAATGATGAACCGGCCCATGTCATATTCAGCCCCTTCGATAACCTGTCTGGAAAGTACTGTAAAATCGCCTTCCATATTTTGGAGAGACTGCTGCATGGCAAATTCCAGGCTCAAATTCGATGGTTCGCTGGCTAGCACAACGCTGGTGATAAAATCGTCGTCAAACGCGATCAGGAAATCGAAATCGAACACGCCCTGCAGTTCGTCGGATGAAAAACCCATCTCAGTCGGCTCAATTTGAAGATCATCTTCAGATAAATCTTCAAGTCCCTCGAAGGTTTCGCCAAAGCCCTCCATTAACCCTTCCAGCAATGCGACCATGAGATCGCCCATACCCTGGCCTAGATCAAAAAGCTCAAAACTTTCGGGAACCCGGAGTTTAGCGTTTTTCGATTCAATCCACTTCCATCCAATCCAATTCTGATCGACGCTGGCGGGGGTAATGATGTCTGCAGGGATCGGCGTGAATGTTTCCAGCGCATCGATGGATTCTGGCGTGGATGTATCCAAATCCGGTTCTGGGGTTTCAGTTGCGGATCTAGGGGTCGGGCTGTTGGTCGCGGTCCAGGTAGGAGGCAGCTGGAGCGGTGTGTCGGTCACAGCAAGTGGAGAGGGGTTGTCAGCCTGAGTGATGGGCTCAGCCGGAGAAAGGGTTGGCTCAATGGCCGGTGCCATATCGCATGCGCTCAGGAAAAATAGACTTCCCAGGATGGCGAAGAGGAATTTTGTGGGTTTGAACATCATTTATTGCCCTTCCTGAGGGCAGGTTCCCTAGTGTGAATTATAGACTGAGTTTGATATTAACCGCTCCGAAAATAAGTGTGGGTAAGTCTATTGTAAGTCGAACTGCTTCTAGCTGGACATCCGGCGGTAACGTTCCGGAACCGATCGAAGCGCAAACAAACTGAGCAATGCTGCGCCAGCGGCCAGGATAAACAGACCGTCGTAGCCTAAATAGGCGCCCGGTTTAAGCGCGTTCAAGCTGTCGATCCCGGGGCCGGCCAGCCTGCTGAGCGCACCTGCGCCTGCAGTGGCGAGATTCGTCAATCCCAGGAATTTCCCAGCTTCTCCCAAAGGTGCGTGGTCGTTTGCAAGTGCCCAATTTGCGCTTAAAAACAACCCGATGCCTGCACCAATCACGCTGCCGAACACAAGGATGGTCCCTGGATTAGTCGCCAGCATCATTAATAGACTCCCGACAGCTACCAGCAGTGCAGCTACGACATGCAGAGGTTTGCGTCCCAGGCGATCGCAGAGATAGCCCGCCACAAGTGAGAACCCAATCAAGGTCAGCACGATTGTAGCTAGCAGATCACCGGTAAGCTTCACTGGATCAGGGACAGCCAGCGTGTCACGGATGTAGTACTGGGCGAAGGTTTGCACTCCATATACCCCGGTCAGAAAAAGCAACCTCGATAGGATCAGGCGTCGGTAGATCTGGTTATCCCTTAAAGCACCGAAAGCAAAATCGAAAGGTTTTGGTTGATTTGCCGGATCCGAAACCTCCGCCTGCTTTTCGCGCACGCCAAACAGTGTGAAGAGGCTTCCCAGTACAAGCGCGGCAGCAACAGAACCGAACGCGAGGGGGACATTCTGTGCTGTGAGTATGCGACCAATTAGCAGTGATGAGATCACCAATCCGGCCATGTCAAATAGATTCTTTATGCCACTGGCTACGCCCATTTGCTCGGGCGGGACAAGGTCATGCATTAACCCTTGAGCGGGTCCATGCGCGAGGTTCGAGGTGAACTGTAAACCGATATATCCCAACGCAAGCAATGGTAATCCACCGGCAATAGCGAGTACGGCCAGGAAGACCAAATCAAACAGCGTTCCCAGCGCGATCCAAGGTCTACGCCGGCCGAATCGCGATGACCATCGGTCACTTAACGCTCCGGAGATTGGCTGAATAACCATCGCCAGGACCAGGCCCGAAAACGTCAGCAACCCGAGCACAGTGTTCTTGCGAGCATCGGCAACAAAAGTCAGCAGCACGGCGGGCAGGATAAGTACATGCAGGCTGTTCCACATAAAGGACAGCCCGATCCAATAGGTGTTAAGACTGATCATTTCGAATGTGGAAGCTCGTTTCTGCATACGGGACCTCACTGTAAGATGTATGGCCCTCGCAGTCTTGCCGGCAGGCAGGCCGCCAGGGTCATCATGGCTTGATCAGCGACTTCTCTATCAAGTCTGTTGGGATTATTTTGCGGGATGTGTGGCTCGGTCAGCGCTCCAAAATTCAAGATCAGGCTGCCTCCTTCTTCATAGACACCGACCGGAGACCACTTGAGACCGGCGTTTGCGAAATGAGCTAATAGGCGACCGACACCTTCAGGTGGTTTCTGCAGCTGTCCTGTCACGGAGTCGAAGCCTTCGGGAGCAAAGCCGAGCATGGGTTGAGCGGTTTGCTTGACGTATCGCAGCAGTGATCGCACTGCTGCGGCGCGCCGCTGCGTATCCTCTTCCCTGGGAGGCATGGCAGGCATCGCCGTGAAATCGTAGCTATATGCGATCCGGCGCAGAAGCCAACGGGAGACTGGTGTAATTGTCATGGCGCGTAAGTGATCCGTGTAAACCCAGGCAGAGGTGACCACCCAATGAAGATCGATTTGAATCACTGAAGAGATTGCCAGCGCGATCCACCAGGCCTGGAAGCCAGGGCGGTGATAATGGTTTGTCAAGATGACTGTTCCGCCTGCTGGTGGTTCTGGGATGTCG
>JASFLN010000143.1:0-5086 GCA_050118075.1 Anaerolineales bacterium | reverse complement strand
GTCGCATCGATAAGCTGCGGTTCATATCGCACGTTGGGATGCCGTTTGGCCGCTGCATCCAGTTCTTCCTTGAACATCCCCTCATAGACCGGGCTGACCGTGAATTTGGGACCACCAAATACTTTTGCACCGATTTTCTCGGCATGCTGAAAGGAAAATTCTGCCACGGCATGGCAGGTGCTGCGAGACAATCTCTCTGTTCGGAATGCGATTTCATCACCTGATTCGAGCTGTTCACGCTTCTCCTGAGCGCCATAGGCGCCCCCTACAGCCATGCGCACGACAGAAATGGGCGCGTGGACGCCGCCAACTGGACGGACATTCGGGAGTCGGCGGCCGGTGCGCAAAATGACTTTGCCATTGATCGCTTCGCGGAGAATGGCGTTCGGGCTGCCGACATCATCTGGATCAGCAGGCGTGACCGTAGCTGCCTTTAACCCTAATCCGGTTCGCTTGATGGCGTCAGCCGCTTCTTCGATCACGTTGTTCTTTGTCGCCCGTCGATTCTTAAGGCTGAGGTCAAAATGCTCAAACTGGAGCGGGACCTGGGACACTGCAGGGTCGAGAACCCGCAGCGCTTGCTCAAGTAATTCTTGGCCGGTCTGATCGCCTTCGAGCAGGACGATCGTCGGGGATGCTTGGCTTTCGGACATTTAAACCCCTCTATATCGGCGGTTATCCTACACCGGTCGCGGCGGCGCGAAGAGTGATCGCGGCAAGGAAAAGGCAGAGCAAGCCGTATGCCAACGCGGCGTTCTCATCATCGCGGCCCTTGGTGATGGCGTAGTATGCAGGCAGGCCAATGACCAGCACAACACCGTAGAGGATGTGAACGCCCAGCCTTCCCGGTCGCGCTCCGCTAATCCAGAGATAAGCACCCAGTAAAGCCTGACCCAGGAAGAGCAGTTCGCCCACTGCAAGAATACCCCAGTAATTCCCATCAATACCCCTGTGTCTGAAGCGCAGTCCGATACCCCAGATACCGGCGATAACCGCAAAAAGCAGCGATGTATTAGCCAAATTGCTGTGGATCACGGTCAGTGTCATGCTGAACTCCCTATCTCTGGGTCGGGCTGAGTTTACAGATTATAGATGTCCTTGAATTTCGATTCTAGGTAATGGATGTAAGGGCCTGCTTCCAACCCGGATCCGGTCACTCTTTGAAGCAGTTCCATCGGTTCATATTTTGAGCCGTGCTGATGGATGTTCTTGTGCAGCCAGCCAAGCAGCTCATCGAATTCCGCCTGTTCAATCTTCGATTGAAGGTCCGGGAGATCCTTTTGGATTTTTTCCCAGAGCTGCGAGGCGATCAAATTCCCAAGGGCATAGGTCGGGAAATAGCCAACTAATCCGCTGGACCAATGCACGTCCTGGAGGACCCCTTTGGCGTCGTCTGGTGGGAGCACGCCAAAGAAATGCTTGAATTTCTCATTCCAGGCTTCGGGAAGGTCCTTGACGGCCAGATCGCCTTCCATCATCGCCATCTCAAGGTCAAAGCGCAGCATGATGTGCAGGTTATACGTCGCTTCATCAGCTTCCACGCGGATAAAGGAGCGCTCAACTTTATTGATCGCCCGGTAGAAATCCTCCAGGTTGATATCCCCGATTTGTTGTGGAAAATATTCTTTTAGCTTGGGGAAGTACGCTCTCCAGAACGGTTTTGAGCGGCCAACCAGATTCTCCCACATGCGCGATTGTGATTCGTGCACGCCCAATGACGTTCCCCCAGCGAGCGGGGTGCGATCGAGCTCTGTGCGGACACCCTGCTCATACATGCCGTGACCGGCTTCGTGGAGTGAGCTGAAGATGGCGGTGTTGAGGAAATTCGGATCAAAACGAGTGGTGATACGCACATCCGTGATGCCGAAACTGGTCGTGAAAGGATGTGTTGATTTATCCTGACGACCGTTGTTGAAATCGTAGCCGATATCCTTGATGACCTGCATGCCGAAATCCCACTGTTTGTCAACGTCATAGTGCAGGTGAACGACGGCGTCATCCACAGGTTCACCTTCTTCGACAATCGCCCGCACCAGCTCGATTTGGACTGGTTTGATCGTGTCAAAGACCTCTCTAACCTGTGCGGATTTCATGCCTGGTTCGTAATCGTCGAGCAGCGGATCGTAAGGGTGATCGTACGGTTTGAAGAAGTCGGCATACTGCTGACGCAACTCGACGATCTGCTGAGCATGCGGTTCGAAAATCGAGAAGTCGGTGGCCTCGCGCGCCTTTTCCCATTCACCGTGCGCCAAAGCCGTGATGCGCGAGAACTCAGCGACCCATTCGGAGGGAACCTTCACCTCCTTGAGGTAATCGTGCTCCGCTTTCTTCACCATACGAGCATCATCTGTATCAGCATTCAGGTCACCAAAAGCTTGTTTGGCGGCTTCTATCGCCTGGCTCATCTCGTCGCTCACAAATTTCTCGTGTGCAATGCGGCTGATCGTGGCTAACTGCATCGCGCGCGGAAGTGCACCACCGGGCGGCATATAAACTTGGTGGTCCCAGTTCAGCAGCGCGGCAGTGTATTTAAGATCTTCGACTTCGCCAAGCAGTTGCTTCAAGTGCTCCAGTGGGGTGGTCATACATATCTCCTAAATGAGGGTTATTGGATCTCCCAGCGCAAGGGCTTGCCTTCAAGCGCAGCGAGTACTTCTTCTGCGATGTCTATGGCGACACGCTGCTGTGCCTCCACCGTTTGGCCGGCAATATGTGGTGTGGTGACGACGTTGGGGTGCTTGATCAACGCGCTGTTCTTGGGCGGTTCATCGTTGAAGACGTCCAATGCTGCACCGGCGATCTGATGATTGCAGAGCGCTTCTAGTAAAGCATCTTCATCGATCAAGCCACCCCGGGCGGTGGAGATGATTCGGGATCCCGGCTTGAAATTTTTCATTGCGCTTCGATCGATCAAGGCGTTGGTTTCTTCTGTAAGCGGCAGGTGCAGTGTGACAAAGTCGGATTGCTCCAGCAGCGCGTCCAGTGCACATCCCTGTGCCCCACACCGCTCTTGTTGGTCATCAATGTAAGGGTCGTAAGCAAGTATACGCATTTCAAAAACAGCAGCTCGACGCGCAACCTCTGTGCCTATTCTTCCCAGCCCAATGATACCGAGTGTCTTTCCGGCCAGTTCGTGCCCGACCAGCTCTTTTTTGGGCCATTCGCCAGCGCGCATCCGTGCGGTGGCTTCAGGGATATGCCGACAGAGGGCAAGCATCAACGCAAAGGTATGTTCGGCGACGGCGGTTGTGCTTGCTTGGGGGGCATTCACCACGCGAATCCCAAGATCACGCGCGCTCATAAGGTCAATATTGTCCACACCCACGCCGGCGCGGCCAACTACCTGGAGGCGGGGAGCACCAGCCTGGAGCAAACTGCGGTTAACCACCGTCGCACTGCGTACAATCAGTGCGTCAACCTGCCCCAGGTACTTTTCGGGGGAACCTTCCAAGACTCGTGCGTGCCTGGCAAGCTTTTCTACGCCCTGAGGAGCGATCGGGTCGCTGATGAGGATTTGCCATTCTTTCATAATAAAAATCGGTCCAACGGACCTGGTGTATTGTACACCGCCCGCTCACAGTGCTGCGGTGAGATCGAGAGTAAAAGCTTACTGCTCATCAGATTGAAAATATCTAGATTCAAGCGCTTCGATCTGTGCAAGACAGGCGTCATCCTCTGCGTTGGGCTGATAGCTGGTCTCAAACCACGCATCGAGGATCTCTCCGGCGACAACCTGGGAGGTCAACCGCAGGGAGAGGCATAACACATTGGCGTTGTTCCAGAGCCGCGCACCACGGGCGGTTTGGGCGTCGACACATAACGCGGCGCGAATCCCGGGAACCTTATTGGCGGCAAGACATACACCCGTGCCGGTCCAGCATAATAAGATCCCCTCGTCCACTCCGCCTCTGGCAACCGCCTCCGCGACCTCACGAGCCACCGCGGGCCAGTAAGCGTCTATACCGGCCGGAGGGCCATGAAGCGTTACTTCATGTCCTTCCGCAGCCAATTTGTCGAATATAAAGTCAGTCAAACCCGTTTTTTCGTCTGCTCCTAAAGCTATTTTCATCCCAATCCCTCGGTCGGTCTGCTGTAAGCATGTCTGGGAAATTCATTGTATCGGATTTTGTGAGCGAATCTGCAGTTTACATCCATAGAAGAGCTGCCTGCAGTTGCCGATCTTAATCAAGGAGGGGTATGGTTTAGCTGGATAGGAGATTATGGGATAATAATGGCCATCAGGAAGGGAGGCGCGGGTTGACATTTAATACGTTGTGTGTGCTCGGATTGGGATATATCGGCCTGCCGACCGCGAGTACGTTTGCCACACATGGAGTGCGTGTGTACGGAGTAGATGTGGACGAACGGGTGGTCGCTTTGCTCCAAAGCGGTGAGATCCATATCCATGAACCCGGCCTCCGCACGTTGGTCCAAGCCGCATTTGGCTCCGGAAACCTAAGCGTCAGTGATAGCCCACAACCGGCGGATGCGTTCATCATTGCAGTACCTACCCCGATCACGGAAGATAAAGAAGCGGATCTCAGCTACGTTCGACAGGCTGCCGAATCGATCGTTCCGCACCTGCAAGAAGGCAATCTGGTAGTGCTCGAATCCACATCTCCACCACGCACGACAATCGACCTGCTCCTTCCAATCCTTGAACGTTCCGGGTTGAAAGCCGGTGAAGGCTTCTATCTGGTCTACTCACCTGAACGGGTGCTGCCCGGAAAGATCCTGCACGAGCTGATCGAGAACGCGCGTGTGATCGGCGGGATTGATAATAGATCCGCACAAGCAGCACGCGACTTATACTCGCTGTTTGTGCGTGGTCAGATCCATCTGACCGATGCCACGACAGCTGAGATGGTCAAGTTGATGGAAAACACATATCGCGATGTGAATATCGCATTGGCCAATGAATTTTCGCGTCTTGGTGAGCATTTTGGCGTCGATATATGGCGGGCGATTGAACTGGCAAATTTACACCCAAGAGTCCAGATATTGCGTCCGGGTCCCGGAGTTGGGGGGCACTGCATCAGTGTCGACCCATGGTTCCTCGTAGAAGCGGCGCAGGGGAGCACACCTT
>JASFLN010000142.1:0-5095 GCA_050118075.1 Anaerolineales bacterium | reverse complement strand
GTGCGTACCACAGGTTTTCAAACTCAGGGCAGCGACCATCATCCTCCGCTCCTTCGATGACATAGTTCGTACCGGGTTGGATGCCAACCGCCTCCAAATGTTCGGGCAGAAGTTGTTTTTTACGTGCGGCCATAATGCCGACGACTCGCTCAGGGCCAATGAGCTGTTGTGCGAAAGGAACTTGAAGTAACGATGACATAAACACCGGAATTTCGACAAATCCGGCGATCTCTTTTTGAAAGTAAGCGAAGTATCCGCATTCCGCTGCAATGGCACGGCAACCCATCTGTTCCAGTTTCTTAGCCGCACTCTGGATAGGTGCCAGGCATGGGGATTTGTCCTCTTCATGGACCAACTTCCAGATATCCACACCCTCGACAATTTCATATTGAATCGGGAAGGGGAATGCGCTCGCATTGCGCACATCACCTGGAAATCCAGGATAAACATCATCGAGGATAATAATGCCGAGCCCCATTCCGTAGCAGCGATGATCTTTGCGGGCTTTGATGTGATTGATGCCAAAATCTCGATTCTGATACATGGTTGTGCTCCTCGGAGTTTATCGTATTCCAATCGAGGTAGATCTGTGATTCAGACAAATAAAATCCCCTCCAAACCACGCTGTAAGGGGACCATCATACCGTTTTGATTTCTTCCTGCTCCGTTCTTGGCCACTTCGGAGACACTTAGTTTATACTCAGGCAACCATCCTGGCAAAATGGAGTGACATCATGCCATTCGATCCAACCACGCTTTCTCCTGGGAGCGGTCTACTCTTCCGGAAACTCTCCGATAAGCAGCTCACCAGAATACATGAGGCCAGCTTATCGATCCTTGAAAGAACGGGCGTCCGGCTCCATCTGGATGAAGCGGTTGAGCTTCTTCAAGCAGCCGGCGCGTCGGTATCGAATGGCAATCAAGTTCGAATCCCATCTGAGCTGGTGGATTGGGCGATCGAAGCTGCTCCCAAGCGCATTACGTTATCCAATCGACAGGGTGATCCCGTGATGCCTTTGGAAGGCTACAACGCTTTCTATGGACCGGGTTCGGATTGTCCCAATGTGATTGACTTCCGGACAGGTGAACGACGCCCTGGATTGCTCGCGGATATCGAAGACGGAGTGCGCGTTTGCGACGCGCTGGAAAATATGGACTTCGTGATGTCGCTTAACCTCGCTGCCGATAAACCTCAGGAGTACGCTGACCTCTATCAGATGTTCGCCATGCTTGTGCATACGGAAAAACCGATTCTATTCGTGACGAATGAATTCGAAGGTTGTATTCACGCGGTGCGTATGGCTGAGTGTGTGCGGGGTGGTGCGGAAGCGCTGCGCGCAGATCCGTTTGTCGCCCTGTACATCAATGTCACTGCGCCGTTAGTGCACAATGAAGAAGCGCTTCGAAAATTGCTGTTCATGGCTGAGAAGGGTCTTCCAACAACCTATACACCGGTCGTCTTACGCGGAGCGAGTGGCCCGATCACACCAGCGGGTGCGGTGGCCTACGCAAACGCAGGTGAACTCGCGGGCCTGGTTCTCGCCCAGCTCAAGCGGGAAGGTGCGCCGGTCATTCTATCGGGCGGCACCCAGGATATGCTGGACATGCGAACGATGCTGGACATTTATGCCGCGCCTACAAATCGTGTGCTCTGTGTTGAGATGGCGCACTATTATGGCTTGCCGATATTTGGACTCGCAGGAGCTTCCGATTCAAAACAACCAGACGAGCAAGCTGCTGCCGAGGCAGCTTTCTCGCTTTTACTGGAGACTATGGCCGGTGCACATCTTGTGCATGATGTGGGTTATCTGGAAGGCGGTTTGACGAATTCGCTTGAAATGATTGTGATGGCTGATGAGCTGATTGCCTGGGTGAAGCAATTCATGCAGGAGGTCCGTGTCGATGAGGAGACTCTGGCGCTCGATGTGATTGACCAGATTGGTTTCGATGATGACTTTCTTGGAGCGGATCACACGCATGAGTTATTTAGAGCCGATTGGTACCCCGAGCTTTACGATCGACAGAATCATGAAGCCTGGAACGCCGGTGGGGCGAAGACCTTCAGGGAACGAGCGAGGGATAAGGTCCAGCAATTGATCGAGTCGCACCAGGTGAAACCTCTGCCCGAAGAGATGGTGATTGAACTAAGGTCAATCATCGAACAGGCGATTAGTAGTCCTTGATGGTCTGCAGATAAAGTGAGCACAAACTAAAATCGTCTTCCGATTTTCCAATCTTTATTGTTGTTACATGATCGCCATGATTCATAGCAAAAAGTGCTAGCGATCATGGGCTCATTCAAGCGCCACCGGTTGCTTAAGGCCGGTGGCGCTGTTGTTGTTAACGGCTCGTGTTTTTGGACAAGCTATAATCTTGGTGAGGGTCTTTCGTCTCATACACTTCAAGCTCATAAGGAGCAGATATGAGCATTCCACAGTATGTAAATTTTAAGCAGGCAGGCAAGATGGTTCCTGCAAAGGTGCAGGAAGCGGTTAAAGCGGGCTCTGAAGTATCGCTGCCCCCGGTGGAGCATGACACCCATACCATCGCCTTGATGCTGGTGGATGCACAGATCGACTTTGTGCATGCGGATGGTGCGTTAAGTGTTCCGGGAGCGGTGGAGGACGCGAAGCGCACCGCAGAATGGATCTATCGGAACACGGGCAATCTAACTCACATCTTCGCTTCATTGGATAGCCATATTCCGCTCCAGATATTCTTCCCTACCTGGTGGGAGAATGAACAGGGTGAGCACCCGGATGCATATACTCCAATCACGGTTAAAGATCTCGAGCAGCGAAAATGGAGTCCAATTTATGAATCTGAATGGTCCATTGAATATGTTCATGCACTCCAAAGACAGGCCAAGAAGGACTTGATGATCTGGCCCTTCCATGTTCTTCTCGGTACTCCGGGTCACGCACTCACGCCGATTCTGTATGAGGCGATTGCTTTTCATTCAGCTGCACGCTCAGCACAAGCGAGTTTTGAAATCAAAGGTACGATTGCCAAGACAGAATACTACTCACTGCTTGAACCGGAGGTAAAAGTTCCAGATGATCCACGCGGAGTACTTAATGAACGGCTTTTAGAGAGATTGCTCTCATTTGATGCGGTCTATTTTGCAGGACAGGCGAAGAGCCACTGCGTATTGGAAACGATCAGCTCCATCGTACAACGTTTCGGGGATAATCTTCAGGTGATGGAGAAGCTGCATCTCATTGAAGACTGCACCTCATCAGTGCAGCACCCGGAGATTGATTTCGAAGCGATGGCTAACGAAGCCTTTGAAACGTTCGCGGAGAAGGGCATGCGGGTTATTCAATCGTCTGATCCACTCGATTAGCTCGGTCGGTCAGGTTTTTCTGGGTGGGTTTTTAAGGCGCCGGAAGGCGCCATTTTTCGTATAGCCGTAGGGAGGGAGTGACAAAACGGTAACCAGAATGGGTCACACTGGTGACAGGATAGGCTTAAAGTAGAGCTGATTAGCTCGGGAATTGGGGCTTGAAGGTTACGCGTGGTTCTCAAATTCGGGTTGAGATGTTTCTTCAACCGCGAAATCGAAGTTTAAGCGCAAGTTTTTTTGAAGTGCCTTGGAGATAAATTTAGGTTAAAGTATGCAAGGACAGATTGATGCTGGCCTTTCATGCGATCCTTTGAGGAGCGGATGATGAATGATGAAGTTAGAGTTCTGTTAGTGGATGATGAACCTGCGATCACTGAGAATCTTGCCCCGTTCTTGGAACGCGCCGGGTATCAAGTCATCACGGCGTCCAATGGGGAACAGGCGCTCGATCTGGTTGCCAATGAAGCTCCGGACGTCATGGTTCTGGATGTGCTCATGCCAAAGCTTGGTGGTCGCGAGGTACTGCGCCGGTTGAGAGAATCTGGAAATTGGATTCCGATCCTTCTGCTCACACAGGTTGGAGAAGCGGTTGAACGTGCTATGGCGCTCGAAGAGGGGGCAGATGATTATCTCAACAAACCTTTCGACCCTCATGAGCTTGTGGCCCGGATTCGCGCGGTACTAAGGAGGGCGAAGCCTGGACGCCCACCGCTCTCTGCTGCCTGGCATTTGAGCTGTGGATCGCTGATGCTTGACCGTCGTGCGCGACGTGCGTATTTGAAGGATGAGGAGCTGGAGCTCACGCCCAAGGCGATGGCTTTGCTTGAGTACCTGATGACCCATCCTGATGAATTAGTTACGCGTGATCGGCTGCTTGATGTGGTCTGGGGTTGGGATTATCCCGTCGGAACTCGGGCGGTGGACACCCGAATTGCTGAGCTGAGAAAAGCCCTCAACGATGACCCCGCAGACCCCCGATTTATCGAGACGATCCCCGGTCAGGGGTATCGGTTCGCCGCAGATGTCGAGGGCGGGGCATGATCTTTCGCTGGTTACCGATCTTAGCTCCGGCCGTCTTGGGCCTTATGATTGCGATCCTCTTTAATCGCAGCGAGCTGCCCAACCCGACGATTTATGTTCGTTTTCAAGTGAGCGTGTTGATTTTTGCATTTGGGGTGGTGTTGAGTTCCATCGCCGCCGTCGTTCTTCTAATCTCAGATTGGATCGAACGCAGACACATTGCAACGCTTCTTCAAGCGAGTGACGAACGTCGATTTTTCTTGCGCCGCCTGGATCATGAATTGAAAAACCCTCTGACCGCAATTCTGGCTGGACTGGCGAACCTTTCTTCCAGTGAGACTGAACAACAGCGCAACACAGCTATGCAGAGCGTCGAAGCCCAGATGAAGAGGCTTCGAAACCTGGTATCTGATCTGCGCAAACTCGCTGATCTAGAAAGGCGCAGCATCGAATTCAATCCTATCGATTTGAGTCCGATACTATTAGAAGCGTACGAGTATATTCAAGATAAGGATCAGGCTAAGTCACGCACATTCAGTATCTCAATCCCCCAGGCTCCCTGGCCTTTGCCTCATGTATCTGGAGACCGTGATTTGCTTTTCTTGGTGGTTCACAATCTCCTCGACAACGCCGTGAAATTCACTGATACAGGTGATACGATCGAACTGCGGGCCTACGAGGATGGATCGAGGGTCGTTGTTGAAGTGGCGGATACAGGGCTGGGAATTC
>JASFLN010000141.1:0-5131 GCA_050118075.1 Anaerolineales bacterium | reverse complement strand
GCGCCCTTACATGTTGGTTGTCATCGCGATGAGCGTCAGCAAGGATGCGACATCTATCTTGGCCGACATGAAGGTGGGCGGAGATGCGGATTGATCCGATCAATAGATGTCATTCCGAGCGGAGTCGAAGATCCCGCGTTCTTGGCGGGGCGAGGAATCCTCCCGTTCGAATCTGATTTTCCAGGCGAAATCTGGCCAACGACCTTTCTCTCTCCGGGACGGGGGAGAGCAGTAGAGGTGAGGGACTGTCGGTTATGGTTCCGAGTTCGATGGCTTTGCCATTGATGTCAGCAAACCGATCAGCTTCACACATTTTTTTTCTAGTGATTCAAGTGTATGGGGATTTGATCGCAGTAGGCGTAGTACCATGCGCCCCTACACGTTGGTTGGCATCATCAAGTGCGCTGGAATCTTTCTCAGGGCGGGAAGGAGACCAGGGCATGATATTGGATCTGAACCACGCAATTCGATGGAAGCTCAGCTATTTGAGATCCCCGGTACCTGATTATCCAATCCCTAATACCTGCTCTCATGGACCCAAGAATTCTTGTTTGCGCGATTTTCTTGCAGTACACTAAAAATATCTTGTGAAAGTTTTCACTCCAATTAGAGCTTTCGAAGGTACAGATCTACTTCTAACCGTATCGGGACCGATCTGGACCTCCCATCACACCCTCGGCCCTGCAAGAAAGAGTCACTATGAGAAGCAAATTCTGGATATTCCCATTCGCTCTTCTCCTGAGCTTGACCTTATCCAGCTGCGGATCTCAAGGCGCCGGACCCCGAACGTGGATTGATTGGCCGCTCGAGGAAAACAACCCTGTTGAGGTTGAACCGATCCTTGTCATGGCGCACTCCTCTGACGCCGATGGAGTGGGCAGCATGGTCTTTTCGGTCGATGGATCGGAAATCACCGAGTCTTCCCTCGGCGGTGGGCGGCTTGAGTCGGCAAGTTTTGAATGGATGCCGCCCGGGCCTGGGAAGTACATCCTATCGGTCTTTGGAACGGACGGTTCCGGGGCACGCGGCGCTGCGGCGAGCGTTGAAGTCTCCGTGGGATCGGACGAAATCTTATTTGCGCTGGAACCCACCGCGACGGTGGAGCGTACGGTCGAATCCGTGACACCCACCCGGAAGCCCACCAAAATGGGGACGCCTACGCTCACGGCACCCCCACCACCAGAGGAACGCGAAGAACCCAGTGGCACCTTAACTAAAAATGCCAACTGTAGAAGGGGTGCCAGCACGGCCTTTGATATTGTTGCAATCCTGCTCCAGGGCCAGACCGTGCCCATCGTAGGGAAATCACCTGATCAATACTACCTGGTCGTGATCGAACCTACGTATGACCGTCAGTGCTGGTTGGCTACTAACCTTGTGGATGTGACCGGGAACCTGGCACAGGTCTCCGTGATCCAACCGCCGCCGCTGCCCATCACGGTGACAGTTACATCCTCACCGACTACACCTGCACCTCCGCCGGATACCAACCCACCCGTGATCACCTCCATCACGCTCAGCCCCAGCACGATCACAGTCTCTGGAGGGGGTTGCGCGGGTGAACCCCGTACCAGCACATCGACCTTGAGCATATACGAACCGGGTGGTATTTCCTCGGTGAGCGCATCGTGGACGCTGGGTTCGTTGAGCGGGACGGTGCCTTACTTCACGAGCGACGGCACGACGTATGTCGGCTCTTTCGGACCTGTGGACAACCACGGTACGATGGAGATCTACGGCTCGGTTGTGGATAAGGCTGGCAACTGGACGCCTTTTGTTCAATCGCTTACCGTCCAGCCATGTATCGACTAGGTGGGAGGCTCCCATGACGAAACGACTTTCTCGACGCTCCTGCCTGTTGACCGCCATCATCGTTGTGGTCGTGATCCTGTGTGTCGGGGTAGGTGTGGGTGGCTATCTCTACCAGAAGAATAGGCTCGCGGAGGGCAGAGCCAGCAACACACCGCCGACGATCTACGTGCACACTCCTCAATCCGGAGTTCAGGTTCCCGAAGGGGAAATCATCGTCGCCAGTGCAACGGCTGTGGGCTTCGCACCGATCCGGCGTGTTGAGCTCTGGGTCAACGGAGAACTCTTTGCAAGTTCTGACAACGCACCCACGAACTCAGCCGAAGCGACACGATTTGAAGTCTCCTATGACCTCCCCGTGCCCCTGGGTTCGCATGCGCTCGTCTTTCGCGCTATGGACCGCCAGGGGCGCGTCGGACAGAGCCAGGCGATCCCGATTGAAGGGAAGGAGCGGGGAGATCCCCAGGCTGTCGAAATCGTTGTCGAGAACGAGGATATGACACTCGAGGAACTTGCGGAAGGTTTGGGAATGGACCCCGGGGATTTATCCGGGGCGAACCCGAATCTTAAATCTGGACCTTTGCCACCCGGCACAGGTGTCATCGTGCCGCCGGGTAGCGCACCGCAGGAACCGCCTCTGGAATCGGACGATCGGCGTCCGGTGGATATCATCCAACCCGCTGAGCTGCCCGTCAGCCAGCCGGATGTGGAATTGCGAACAATCGGGTCCTTGGCAGTTGCGGTGCGGGACCTGTTCTCCGCTGCGCAAGCGATGCTCCCTCCGGCGCCGTCCGACTTGAGCGTCACGCATAGGGACTGCGTTGTTTACATGGATTGGATCGACAATGCACAGGTTGAGACTCACTTTACAGTTTGGATGCAGCGCCTGGGGGGTGCGCCCCAGCAGATCGCTACCCTAACCGGTAATATGAATGTAGGCCAGTCTCATTATGAATTTAAATCTCCTTCTGCGGGGGCATATGGCTTCTGGGTTGAAGCGGGAAACGGCTTCGGGAGCCAGCCCAGTAAAGTGGAGTGGATCTTCATCGCGGATTTGTCCTGTGAGGACGAGCTTGCTAGCCAGCTAGCGATTGAAGCGCTTGATATGGACGTCTCGGGGCCGTACAGCCGGGTTTACTGTTATGTTTCCGTAGAAGGTCAACCGGAGATGCGTGTGCCGATGAAGCAGGGCGAGTTCATCGTTGAGACTGCAAATCTGGTCGGTGGTTCTCCTGAGCCTCAAGGTGGCTCATGGAATATCAATGACTATTGGGGTGAGAAGAATCGAGTGCTGATCCCCATCCCTGCTGATCGGGAACTAACCCTAGAAGGACGCTGTCTGGGCTTGCCCGGCAATTCGCCACCCGAGTCCATAGGATCCTTCCGTGTCACGATCCCTGAATCCCAATGGGATGGCAGTCGTCGGGAGCTGAACGGCGATGGCAGCCTCTACAGCGTTGGATATAAGGTTTATTATCTTGGATCTGTTGACGCGCACGGAGCTTACCGCTTCATCGACACAAATCTAGTCTCCCCGCGCATCGAAAGTGTCACTGCAGCGACGGCGGAAGATCCCACCGAGAAAGACTGGGCCGCAAGGCATATCACCCTCGAGTGGTCGTGGTCAGGGGATCCAAAGGACATCCGGGGATTCGCTATCCATTTTGGCGAGCAAAGTGTGCGGACCGTTCCGAAAGAAAGGCGTCAAGAAGACTTTCTGTTGGGAACATCATGCGGCGATGAAATCGATTTCCAGGTCGCAGCCATTGGTCCTGGTGGGTCTGAATCACCGTCGAGCACTGTGTATACCTACAAGCAGCCGGGCTGTGAAGTGTATGCATACGTGACCTTCGAATCGATTCAAACCGGGTATACAGATGACTGCTCTGGTTATATGTGTGAATTCCTTCGTGCCGGTCCCGATATCAACGTGCCTGTTTCGGGTCCTTGCGATGTACTTTCAGCCTATTACGATATCTGGGCCACGAGCGCCATTGAGGTGCGTGAGAACTATTGGGGTGGGGGTATCTTCCTAGGATTTACCTGCAATACGAAATATTACTTCAACCAGATTGGGGACAATGATACGCTCGTCGTGCCGATCGATCCGCAGGACCCTCGTTTGCGTTTTGGTACCCGTTTCCGCGAATATGATGATTTCTCGTGGGATGACGACATCGCTGTCATCGGTGAAGAAGTCTACAACACCCTGGAAGACTGGCCGGATTACGATGAGACGTTTGTGTATGAAATCGACAATGACAATGCCTGGACGGTCACGCGCATACGTGTGCGGGGTGCGAAAAGTGCGCCTCTCAATCAGCCCTGAGTATCAGGTTACCTTCCATCCATTCGTCATTCCGAGCGGAGTCGAAGATCCCGCGTTCTTGGCGGGGCGAGGAATCCTCCCGTTCGAATCTGATTTTCCAGGCGAAATCTGTCCAACGACCTTTCTCTCCCCGGGACGGGGGAGAGGAGTAGAGGTGAGGAGCTGTCGGCTATGGTTCCGAGTTCGATGGCTTTGCCATGGACGTGAGTAAAATGGCCGGCTCCAGATGTTTTCCTACCATTGATTAAAGTGTATGGGTAATTGATCGCAGTGGGCGCACTGCCATGCGCCTCTACTTGTTGCACGCCCTCGTCGGGCGATACGGGTTCGCCAGAATCTTTCTCAGGACGATCTGCAGACGAGGGCATGATATTGGACCTGACTCATACATTCCGATGGGTACTCTGCTTATACAAGATCCTGGATGCCTGATCCCCAAACCCTGATGATCTTCACCCTCATCCCCAACGTTCTCTCTCAAGGGAGAGGGGGTCTCGTTGTAGTCATGTGATATGGCCTGGGAGCCGTGGTGACTGAGTGACCTCATCTCCTGGCCTAAAATCCTTCTTATCAACACGCACGCGTTGACTCCCTCATGCCTCTCATCTAGAATGAAATCAGGTTGATTTTCTTCACGTTTCACGTAGACGATCACCCTGGCGGGGCGGGGCCAGCCCGACTTGCTCTCAATCCAATCCCAGCCTCGCATGAGGTTGGCCTTGTTGTTTAAATAGCAGCGGTTCATACATCATTCCTTGGACTGCTGTGAGGAGAAAAGACCATGGTTAATCTGTTCCTGCGATCGTTTATTGTTCTAGCGTTGTTGTTCGGATTGTTGTTTGCGATCGGTATGGGTGTTATCACCTACGCCGACCTTCCGGTTGTAGTTGCGGTCATTTTCGCCTTCGCGATCCTGGCACTGCAGTTCTTGTTGGGTCCGACGATCATCCAGTGGATCTATAAAATCGAATGGCGCGAGGTCAAGCATGTGGA
>JASFLN010000140.1:0-5149 GCA_050118075.1 Anaerolineales bacterium | reverse complement strand
ATGACTATCATACCGACGATTGCGATCAAGATTAACGCCATCCTTAAAGACCCCACCGCTTGGTAGGTATTGCGGTCTGTATGTGCCCAGATTGCGGTTAATGTAATGGCAGCCAGCAATAGATAGGTATTGGAGAGATGTACAGCAGATGCTATCGCTCGTGTAACGGATGTATTTCCACCTACGAGATCGAAAAGCACAAGCCCTGCACCGAGCAAAGCTTCGATAATGATGAAGATCCCAGAGGCAAGCGCGGCTTTGCGTACTTTCCAACCGCGCGGATATCTACGTGAAAAGTAAACCAGGCCAAGCGTCATCACCAGCGCGATACCGCTGGTGATTCGATGAGTGTACTCGATCAGAGTTTCAGCAGTTGGGGATAACGGTACAACGTCACCGTAACATAGCGGCCAATTGCCCCCACAGCCAGCGCCTGATCCAGTGGCTCTAACGTATGCCCCCCAAAGAATCACAAGCACATTGAAGAGCAAAACGAGCCAAGCGAAACGCTGGTAGCGCTGTTCAAAGATATGTTCTTCTGGACCGCCCATCATGATGAAGCCGAGATATAGCACAAGCCTGTGGTGCCCGGTCCTGAGTGAACACCTAGTGCTGGTGAGAACTCTGCGATATATGCCTCTACGGTCTCAATGCGATCTTCCACCATCTCCCGCAATCGTTCAGCTTCAGATAGAGCTGCAGCGTGCATATATGCGATCTTAATAGGGCCTAACGAATCGACCGCCGACTCAACAAAATCAACCATGGCCCGGTAGGCCTTCTCGCGACTGCGTGTTTTACCCAGCGCAACAATGACTCCATCGCGCATTCCGATAAGAGGTTTTATGTTGAGCAGAGAGCCTACCAGCTGGGTAGCCTTCCCAATCCGACCACCTAATTGCAGGTATCTGAGAGTATCCGCTGTCTGGATCATCTCTGCTCTGGGTATCAAGTCATAGATTTTCGCAACCACGCTATCAAGGCTCGCACCTGCAATCGCCTCCCGGGCTGCCTCCATGGCGATCCAGCCCTGGCACATTGCGACGTTGAGCGTATCGATGACTTCGATTTGCAAATCGGGGATCTTCTCCTCAATCATCTGCTTTGCAGCCAGCGCAGCCTGGTAGGCACCACTCCCCTTCGAAGTCATATGAATGCTGGCGATCGCTCTCACCCCCTTTTCCACGAGCGAAGAATAGGTTTCAAGGTAATCACCTGGGCCCGGTGAGGCTGTCGTCGGAAGTTCCTCCGCGGTCTCCATCCATTTGTAGAAACTCTCTGTTTTCGCCGTCACCAGATCGCGGAGGACTTGCTTACCTCGGTGGATATAGTAAGGAACCCAGGTAATATTTAGGCGCTCAACAATCTCGGCCGGAAGACTGGCTGTACTATCTGTTACGATCCTGACGCCTGTCATTTGTGACTCCATCTGTGAGCGATGATCAATGCATAAATTACACACCTAAGCATCATCACCACCGATGATCTCTTGGCTGTTGCCCTGACTTACATTATCAACCCGAAATGACGCGATTTTATAATTAAGATGCTTTGGGATCCTACCTTTGATGGCAATGACCTCTTTTCTGTAGTCCACTTCCTCTACCACACCTTGTTCGTGCAGAAGATTGACAAAATTACCTGCATCATATGGCAACTCAATATCGACCTCGACCATGCTCTCAAATAATTCATGCTCGATAACCCGGAGCAGCGCTTCAGTCCCTTCCCCGGTACGAGCGGAGATCGGCACTGCACTTTCAAATTGATCAAGATAGTCTACCGGCAGCTTTCCACCCGGTAACCGGTCTATTTTGTTCAATGCGGTAACCATCGGTAAACCCCGAACATCGATTTCGTTCAAGGTTTCTCGAACAGCCTCAGCTTGTTCGTGAGCATTTAGATGGGTGATATCCACTACATGCAGAAGCAAATCTGCTTCACTGATCTCTTCAAGCGTTGCTCGAAACGCAGCGACCAGCGTCGTCGGGAGCTTTTGAATAAAGCCAACAGTGTCAGTCATCAGGACCGTCTGACCATCAGGCAAACTCACCCTCCGTGTGGTCGGATCTAATGTAGCGAAGAGCTCATTGGCCACATAGACATCGGATTCTGAAAGACGATTCAACAACGTAGATTTTCCCGCGTTTGTGTAGCCCACGATCGCGATCGTGGGTATCGCGGTCTGCTTTCGGCGAGCCCGATACCTGGAGCGATGCGCCCGCACCTTTTCAATTTCGCTCCGCAACTGTGCGATGCGCCTGCCAATATCTCTGCGATCGACCTCCAGCTGAGTCTCACCTGGCCCCCTCAATCCAACTCCACCTACCGATCCCGCTCGACCACCACCGCCACCCGCTTGTCTGGCCAGGTGCGTCCATGCCCGGGTCAACCTCGGAAGACGGTATTCGTACTGTGCTAATTCGACCTGCAAAGCACCTTCCCGAGTGTGCGCATGCTGTGCAAAAATGTCCAGAATCAACGCCGTACGATCAACTACGCGTACCGAATCCCCAAATATTCGTTCCAGCTCCCGTTGATGCCTCGGATTGAGCTCATCGTCGAAAAGGACGACATCCACCACAAGATCTTCAATCAATGTCTTGATCTCGGTGACCTTACCGGAGCCCAGATAGGTTTTAGGGTTGGGACGAGTGAGATTCTGCGTCTCCTGACCAACAACGTCCAATCCAGCGGTGTTGGCGAGCAAAGCAAGCTCAGTAAGTGACTCCTCTGTGGAAAGCAGATTATCCTGGTTTGGGAAGGATACACCGACCATGAAAGCGCGTTCTCTGGGGCCTTCCGTAGGACGTGGGATCTTGGTCATTCGTTCCTTCCTGCGTGCAGGGAGCCAAATCTCTGCATAGTAGATATATCCGGAGCTTGATCACGGATTGGGATCATCATGTGAAACGAGCTCCCCGGACAGTCCTCGTCATCACAAATCGGTGATTCGACCCAGATTGTACCGCCGTGAGCTTCAAGAATACCCTTTGCAAGGTGCAGTCCGAGGCCTGTGCCAGAGGTTTGATCCCGATCACCGACGTCCCGTCTGACGAGTGAATCCGGCACACGTCCGAATTTCTCAAAAATGATTGCCTGGTCCTCGCGTGCGATCCCAACACCGGTGTCAGTGCATGTAATCTCAAGAAATCCGGGCAATGAACGACCTTCGATTTTGATCGAACCTGCCTCGGGTGTGTATTGAACCGCGTTACGGATGACGTGCTTGAATGCCTGTGTCAATCGTTCTTCATCGGCGTAGGTGGAATTAGCCTGCTGGTCCTGAATCTGGATTTCGAACTCCAATGACTTGTCCAGAATCATCTGCTCGAGTTCTGACCTTAGCTTCGTAAGCAGTTCTCCAACGTTTACTTTTTGATAATACAGTGAGAGCATTTGGTTATCGACCAGCGAAATATCGATAAGTTCGTCGATGATAGCTCGCATCTTAGACGTGCCTGTGTTGATGCCGCGCATAAGGATTTCATAATCAGGATCACGATCAACTGTGTCAAGAGACTCGCCTAACATCTCGGTATAACCTTCAATCAAGGTAAGAGGGGTCTTGAGGTTGTGAGCTGCAGTGTTGATGAAACTTGACCGTGTTTCATCCAACCGTTGCACCTCATGCCGCACTGTTTCCTCCCTCCTGCGAACTTCATGCAAGTACATATCTAACTCTAGTTTGGCTGCGAGTTCATAGAATGCGTTATAAAGCGGTACGACCTGATCAAATAGATGAATCCTATCTTCCTGGTCAAACCGTTCGGAGGCGGCATGGAAACAAGCTTGCTCAGATTTTGCGAGCAAGGTAACCAGCACTGGATGGACATCTGAAGCTAATCGCCCTGTGTCCATTTCAGAAACAAAATAAGATTGCAGCCATGACTCTAATTGTGGTTTTAACGCACCTGGTTCTTGTCTAAGATAGGCATCCGAGACGAGGTCCCAAAATTTCGACCATTCCTTTGAGCTGGGACGCCAGCCTTCTTGATCACTAGAACCAAGGCTCATCATCGTTTCCAGCCAGGGTTTCTTCAGCGCGATCAGCATGTCAATCGGTTTCTTCATAGATAAACCACCAGGGTCAACTTTAACAACTCATACGAATCCTTGGATCGAACTAAGTGTACCCATAAAACGCCTTTTCGGCTTGTGTTTGGGGCATCCATTCAATTAGCCATTTCCAGCCAATGTTCCAAAGTCCGGCCAACAGTAAAAAGGCTTTCCGCCGATACTTTGTCTGGGAGGTCCTCAGTCGTATGAAAGAATTCATAGTCAAAATCGATTATATCTACGGCTGGGATCCCGGCTTGAAGAAACGGGGTGTGATCATCGAGAATGCTGTACTTCTCCTGGGATATAAATTCTTCAAAGTCGAGACTCTCCGCCGCAGACCAGATTTCTTGCCGCAGTTGAGGATCTGAATTTCTCTCAAAATAGAGCTTCAAATCACTATCACCAACCATATCGATGATTACGGCAGCCTCTGGTTTCACATCCATCTCTTCGACGAAATACCTCGATCCCAGGATCCAATCCCAGCCTGCAATACGCCCATTATCCTCTGCATCAAAAAAAACGAACCAGATGGAATTTTGAATGCTATCAAGCTCAAGGACACGTGCCAGCTCGATCAAAACAGCCACGCCTGAAGCCCCATCATTGGCTCCCGGGACCGGGTCATAAGGCCTTTCCTCATCGAGATCAGCGAAAAGCCGAGTGTCGTAATGGGCGCCAAGAATAATAGACTCATTCGAAAGTTCGCTTCCCGGAGCTCTGGCGATTATATTGCGCAGTTCATAACCCCCATATTGAAACTCTTGGAATTCAATATCCCACCCAGATGCTCTCATCTGGGAAGCTATCCAATCACCAGTTATGCGATGGGCTGCACTGCCAGGAATCCGAGGCCCGAAATTCACTTGTGTTTGAACATTTGCATAAGCTCGATCACCGTCAAATTGAAGCTCTGCTCTATCAAAGGGCGTCTCTTCAGACTGTGCATGCGAACAACTTACAACGGCAATGACCCCGGCCAAAAGCAAAAAGATGCGTATAGCCTTTATTATTTCAAAAGAATGAAGAAAAAACGGAGATTTTATTGGAATATAATTGACTATGCGCATTAATTTGTATTATCTAA
>JASFLN010000139.1:0-5155 GCA_050118075.1 Anaerolineales bacterium | reverse complement strand
CAGAATAAGTATTGGTAGATCGGCCCGGCTTCCTCTGCAGAGAGGTACGAATCCCTGGGGTCGCGTGCGATCCAGACGAACTTGTCGAAGCGTTCGTAAAATGGGTATTCGGTATAAACGTAGAAAAGATCCAGAGGTTTAATGACCTGGTGAACGTTGGAATGCTTGCCGAGTAATGTAGAGGGAAGCACGAAGAGTGAATTGAAGTCGCTGTAGGCCTGGATGCGGGAGTGCTCGTTGAGGATGTGCTGCAGCAGTGTGCTTCCGCTGCGCATGGCATAGCCAATCAGGATGTTGGCTGGTTTGGACACCGGTGACCTCCCGTACCTGTTTCTAGTATAACCTCGGTGGGGTTTGGGGTCGATAAAATATAGTCAGGGGCGGGTGACCCCGCCCCTGCGTTACAAGACTTATCGCCCTTTACTCGATCTCGAATCCGGGACCTAGAAGTGGGCAAAGGAAATAGTGGTCGCCAGCATCCTGTACATCATTTCCGTTCACGTCCATCCACCAGCGACCGCCGAGATATCCAGGATCACCTGGACCGAAATCCGTCTCCAATTGTCCTTCAACCATCTCAAGCTTCTGGAAGCGACCTTTTTGAGGCAGATCAGTTAATACGATCGAGTCATAGTAGAGTCCTTGGCTGCGAACGTATACCACTGCCTCAGTATGTGGATTACCACTTGCAAATGCAGGTATGACGGCTGTAAGGCTAAGCGCCAACACCAAAATCAATAAACCATACTTCTTCATCGCTTACGCTCCTGTATTCTCATGGTGTGTGGGGTGATGCTTCAGAATGACACACCGAAGTTATGCACATGACCGCTCCAATGGCTGAGCCGGGTCGTCCCTGGCGGCCATGCTCAGGATCGCATAGGCAGCTTGTGCCAGGCTTATGTATCCATTAAATGCTGCTTACAGTTTGAGTTTCGTGTTAAGCCTCTCGTAAGAATGAAGGATTATGATGCGTCCAAGAGATCAGATAGGATAATGTAGTATGAAAGATATCGAGATCCTGGTCGTCGAAGATGAACCCAGCATACGTGAGGTGGTCGCACTCTACCTTGAACGGGCTGGATTTATCACTCACTGCGTTGAGGACGGCGACGCGGCGCTTAAAGCGATACAGGAGCAGTCTCATGATCTGGTGATCATGGATCTGATGCTGCCAGGAATTGACGGGTTAGCACTTACCCAATACATGCGTGACCGTGGTGATACGCCGATCATTATGCTCACCGCTCGTCGGGATGAGGCGGATCGCATCGCCGGCTTAGAGATGGGGGCAGACGATTACGTGGTCAAGCCCTTTAGCCCCCAGGAGCTTGTCAGCCGGGTGCGTGCTGTCCTTCGTCGTACGCATGGGAACGCACTCCAGGGTGGCGTAAAACCAGTAGAATTCGAAGCCCTGGAAATTGACCCTGCCACCAGGATCGTGCAGGTTCGCGGCGAGGAGATCGAGCTGACAGCAAAAGAGTTTGACCTGCTCTATCATCTCGCCAGTCATCCAAGGCAGGTGTTTAACCGTGATCAACTACTCGACAGGGTATGGGGGATGGCTGAGTACATCGATCCCAGCACGGTGACGGTACACGTGCGCAGGCTGCGTGAAAAGATCGAAGCCCATCCTTCTGAACCTGCCTGGATACAAACGGTCTGGGGCGTGGGATATAAATTCGAGCCTTAGGTGTGCTGGTTGATGATGATGGGGATATGAAAGATCGATTGAAAGATTATGGACGACACCAACTTTTACTGCGCTTTGCCGCAGGTGTTCTGCTTGCAATCGCGGTGGCTTTGGCGATCTTCTACCTTGTCATGCAGCCGGAGCAGCGTGATCTGGTTTACATGGCGGTTTTTCTCACCATCACCTCCGCCATTACGGTGGCGGCGGGCTACGCCGCCTTCAGATTTGGTTGGATCAGCCGTGCACCGAGTCTAAGGTGGGCCCTGCTTGCAACCTACGTGCTCTCCAGCCTGCTAACCTTTATCAACGTATGGATCACAGCTCGTCTGATGTTTGTCAGCAAGCACGACTTGCTACTGGCGACGATCCTGCTGCTTTTTGCGAGCGGGATTGCGGTCGCATTGGGCGCTTTTTTCGCCGATGCACTGTTCAGGCGGATTGAACAATTACGCTACGCCGTTCGAGGATTGAAAGATAAGGGGTTTGCGACCCGTACCGCGGTGGAAGGGACAGATGAGATCGCTGATCTGGCCAGGACATTTAATGAGATGACCGCGCTTCTCGAGCAAACCGAGCAAGAACGACGTGAGATAGAACGGTCGCGCCGTGAATTGATCGCATGGGTCAGCCACGATCTCCATACCCCACTCACCTCCATCCGAGCCATCCTCGAGGCGTTGGCCGACGGGATGATTGAGGACTCTGAGACAACCGAACGCTATCTACAAACGGCGAAACGACAGGTGGAATCACTTTCGACATTGATCGACGATCTTTTTGAACTCGCCCGCCTGGATGCAAAAGGTTTGCAGCTCTCGTGCAGCCATGTGGCGCTATCGGATTTAATCTCAGATACTCTGGAAAACTTCTCGGCTGTGGCGATGGAACGTGGCATTACGCTAGAAGGAGCAGTCGAAGAGGGATTGGATCCAGCCTGGATCGACGCCGAACGTGTCGGAAGGGTGCTGGACAATCTGGTCAGTAATGCGCTTCATCATACGCCGGCTAGAGGTTTGGTTCGTATTGCGGCCCATCGAGAAAGGGAGCTGCTTATCGTCGAGGTTGAAGACAGCGGTCCGGGGTTTAATGAGGCCGAACTGGACGCTTTATTTCAGCCATTTGTGCGCGGTGAGATCTCCCGCAGCCGAAAAACCGGAGGGGCCGGTCTGGGTTTAAGTATCGCTAAAGGATTCGTCGAAGCGCATGGCGGCGCGATCGAAGCTTTCAACAAGGACGATGGTGGCGCGGTTTTCCGCTTCAGTCTTCCCGGCTGATCGATTTCCATCTGCGTGACCAGCTTGTCACTAAAATCTCAACTGGAGGCCGTTGTGGATGTTGCTCATACGGGTCGGAAGAAATGGTAGAGCTTTATATCTCCAAGCTTTGATACAGAGGTAAGTGAGTAGCCGTGGTGCTCGTAGAAAGTTAGGTTGCGTGGATTTTCCGTGTCAAGGGCTACACCCGTTGAGGTCGGATGAGCAGCTGCTCGCTGATGCACGTCTTCCAGCAACAGGCCACCCAGACCACGCCCTTGATATTGAGGGTCGACTCCCAGGACCGCCAGAAAGTGATGTGCTTTCTTCGGTCGATTTTGATCTACAAGCAGCGTATAGCGATCGAAGATTTTGGCCGGTTCCAGGCCAATTTTTTGCTTATATTCAACGTAGAGATCTTCCAAACGATCCGGCCAACCAGGATGCTCTGGGAAAGAGATACAGGCAACCCCACAGACTTTTCGATTCTCCATAACCCCGATTAGCGGCCAACCCAACTCCAAGCGGATGAGACAGGAGAGTCTAAAAAGCTCTTGCCGGGCTTGGTCGGCAGGGATCAGAGCTTCTGCGAAAAAGGCTTGCATCAAAGGATCACCATCGAACGCACGAGCAAGTACTTTGGCTGCTTCGGTGATATGCGCACGATTCAAATGGGTGGGTCTCGGTGCCATAGACTCATCCAATTCCGGGATCCGGCTCTATCAAAGTCGACAAGATCTTAAGTCGCCCGCGCTAATGCGACAAGGACGAAGATTGCACTTATCTGATCGCGGTCGGAAAAGGTCGTGTCAGCGGCGTATGAAACCTTGGATCAGCACGGCCAGGCCAATGGCGATCAGAACGGCTGGACCGATGATCGCCCAGCGTCCAAGAGTGATGCCGAGCAGGATCCCAGCCCAGAAAAGGTTGCCGATCACGTTCCAACGATAGATCGGCACCAGAGTACGGATGAGAGCCTCGGCAAGAACGATCACAGCCCATCCGAGGAAGAAGGCCTGCCAGACCCGGAGGTCTACAAAAGGTAGGTCAAATGGCAGCCACATCTCTGGCACATTTAATCGGTCGAGAACAGAGGTTAGCATCTCCGCTTGGCCAAGGTTGTTCATCAGCAATACGACCCCAGCCCAGATTAAGAAAGCCGCGCTCGAGATCGCGCCTAATGGATCCCGACGATCCTTCTCATTTTTCTCTTGCTTCTCTTCAAAAGGTTGGGTGGGGCGAGGTTGAACTTCCTGTGGTTCAGGTACCTCAGGTGGTGTGTTAGGTTGATCTTGTTCCATAGCAGCTCTCCCGTCACCGAGCACGTTATAAGGTCTTGTCTCATCTTTATTCTATACGTCTCTACGAGGAAAAAGAACTTCAAGTCGCGCGTCTCTTCGTGCCTTGTGCACCCATCTCGGCCTGTGTCGTGGTCCTGCGTGATGGTGCCGGCCTGATAAAATAACGATGGGAGGGCGTGTGGATATTGATTTCTTGTATTACGAAGACTGTCCTTCGCACGACGATGCGTTGGAGCGGCTTAGGAAAGTGCTCGACGCAGAAAGGATCGAAGCTCGCATCCACGTGACGAAGGTTGAGACCGAGCAACAGGCACAAGAACTCAAGTTTGTGGGTTCACCAACCATACGCATCGAAGGTCGCGATATCGACACGCCACCGGAAGATGCATATTATGGTCTAACCTGCCGCGCTTTTCGTTTGGAGAATGGACGCATATCGCCTTTACCTTCGGAAACGATGATTCGCAGCGCGCTGGCTTCAGCTAAAGAAGAGTCGTCCAGCGTGAGCTCATGAAAATATAGAAATTGATTTAAGTAAGGAGAAATTTGATTCAATGGACGCCGTAAATGTAGGTGACAAAATTATTCCGTTCAAATTAACCGGGACAGATGGACAGGAGTATTCTCTGGCCAATTTCGAAGATCGTCCCATGTTAGCCATAATATTCAGCTGCAACCATTGTCCTTATGTCCAAGCCTGGGAAGACAGAATGGTTCAGATCCAGGCTGACTATCAAGCTAAGGGCGTCCAATTCGTCGCAATCAATGCCAACGATGCTTCAAAATATCCGGACGACAATTTTGAAGCGATGAAAATTCGGGCAAAGGAAAAAGGGTTCAATTTCCCTTACCTGCGCGACGATACGCAGGAAGTTGCGCGTGCATATGGTGCGGAGCGAACACCGGAG
>JASFLN010000138.1:0-5176 GCA_050118075.1 Anaerolineales bacterium | reverse complement strand
GAGGAACCGCTCAACCCGGATCGAGTCGGATATCTGGTTTGTGTAGATAAAACAACGGGTGCCCTCGTGAGCGCGGCGCTGATCGGGCCAGCCAAAGTCGCCGAGGTCACGACCACACCGGATGAAATCTCCGAAGCAGAAGAAACCGAGACTGCATCAACTGAAGAAGCACCAGCCCTTCCACCGGAGGAAGAGCGCTGCTCATTGAGTGGGAATGGAGACTTCGTGATCGAAGGGCTGGAAGTCCTGAGCCAATCCAACACCTGTGAGAACGTCGATTTCACGTCTGGAGTTCCCGCAGAGCCGATGCTGCTCTACCTTGCTATCGGTGGCCGGTGGGTCATGGTCGACAGCACACCGCAGGGGAATGTATGGGAGTGGCAGGCGACCATGCCCCTCGAGGGTGCCATCATCAACGGGGAAGCACGCGTTGTTGGTACGGCGCTTGATATCGAGACAACAGTCAATGTGCCACGATCGTCTTCCTCCATCGTACCCTCACCGACACAAGGACACGCAATCGCGCTCACCGCTTTGATACCGCTTTTCCCGCTGGCGGCAAAAATTACATCAAGGAAGCGCCGCAGGATCCTATTGCTCATCATCACGGCCTGCGTGCTGTTGCTGACTGCACAATCCTGCGATGTCTGGGGCAATATGTATGGTCACTACAGTCTCCCGATCCCTGAAAACGGGTTCCCCTGCGAAGTGCCAGCTGATAATCCAAATCTGGCCGAGATGCCTGGAAGCACCGGGAATTTCGAGTTTACGCTCTACAGTGCAGATGACGAAGGCAACGTTCAGAAGTGTATAACGAGGGCCACGGTAAGCGGTCTTGGGATTCTCAAGCGTGATGGCTATTACAACGAAGACATGCTAGAAGAGTAATTTCCATCGATTGACTGTTAGGAGCGATTTTTTAGAAAGAAGAGCACGAAAGAGATCGCCAGTAAAAACAGACCGATCCAGGTCAGAACCTGAAGATCGCTGAAGATGCCAGCCAAAACCAGAAGGGCGGCGATCAGTCGGAGTGTGGGACCTTCGAGCAGGATGGAAAGCATCTGGGTTTGGGAGGCTGGCTTGACTTGTTGGCCATAACTACTCAGTTTTTCGAGCAGCTCGACGGTTGAAGGTTCGGTCAGCGTGGAGCCATCTGCGAACACGAGCGTAGGTACGCTCTCAAAACCATTATTGATCTGGCGCACACGGGCTGCCGCCTGCCCATCTTGACGGATATCGACATAGTCATACTCAACCGCGTTGCGATCAAGCTCTCTACGGACCGTGTAGACCTGCGGGCAAAACGAATGTCCGTACAAGATGATTTTCTGCATCGATCCTCATTGCCCGATTCCCTCAGCGTGCGTCAAATAAAGGCAGAGGGTATAAACCGTCTCTTATGATTCGACCTGCTCTGCTTCATCTTCTTGCACACCTGCCATGAGCAACCCGAGTTTATCGGCAGTCGCGTCCTCAGCTTCCAGTATGCCCATGATTTCACCTTCGTAGATTACAGCAATGCGATCAGAGATCGCCAGAATCTCATCCAGGTCCTCCGAAATAAGCAGGGTTGCAGCTCCCTCACCGCGTTGGCGCAGCAACTGCTGATGAACATACTCCGTCGCTCCAATATCCAACCCGCGTGTAGGTTGAGCAGCGATGATCACTCGCGGCTCTCGTGAGAGTTCCCGTGCCAGGACCAGTTTCTGAATATTGCCCCCAGAGAGGCTCTTGACTAACGTGTCCCGTGAGGGGGTTTTTACGTTGTATTCACTCACCAGCCGATCAGTATGATCGGCGATAGCCTTCAAATCAAGAAAGCCTGAACTCGCATAAGGAGGTTTGTTGTGTTCGCGCAAGATCAAATTCTCGGACACGGTAAAGTTGCGGATCATTCCATCTCGCATACGCTCTTCGGGTATGTACGAAAGCATCTTTTCCGTTCTCTCACCCACGGATTTTGAGGAGAGATCTTCACCCTCCAAGAACACCTTACCGTCGGTGACAGGGCGGAGGCCAGTAATCACTTCAGCCAGTTCACGCTGTCCGTTACCCGAGACACCGGCCAACCCAAGGATTTCACCGGATCGAACCTCAAGGCTGATATCAATCAACGCCGGGGTTCCGCGCTCACTCAGCGCAGAGATATTCTCCAAGCGCAAGCGCACTTCACCTGTTGCCAAATCTTTCTTATCCGGGCGGAAAGAGATTTCCCTGCCGACCATCCAGCTTCCAAGATCTGTTTTTGTCGTATCGGAGGTTAATTTCGTGCCGATTTTGCGACCATCTCTTAGAACCGTAACTCGTTGGCTGATCTCGATGACCTCGTGGAGTTTATGAGAGATAAAGATCAGTGCATGTCCATCTCCGGTCATCTGGCGCATGATCTGGAACAGTTCATCCACTTCTTGTGGGGTCAGTACAGCCGTCGGTTCGTCCAGGATGAGCAGTGCCGCCCCTCGGTAGAGCGCTTTGAGGATTTCTACACGTTGCTGTTGGCCAACCGATAGCTGCCAGATATATGCCTCCGGGTCGACGTAGAGCCCGTACAGCTCTGCAAGCTCAACAATTCGTTCCGAAACCTGCTCGATATCCGTCAGAAAGCCACGGGAGGATTTCAAACCCAAGGCGACGTTCTCCGCTACGGTCAACGACTCCACAAGCATGAAGTGCTGATGAATCATCCCGATGCCGTGTGCAATGGCATCCGTCGGATTGGTGATTTCGACATTCTGGTCATTGATAAGGATTTCGCCCTCATCGGCTTGATACAAACCGTATAAAATCTTCATCAGCGTGCTCTTGCCGGCGCCATTTTCCCCCAACAACGCATGGACTTCGCCAGCATGGACGTCTAAATCCACATGATCGTTGGCGAGAACACCGGGAAAGCGTTTCACAATGCCATTCATCAGAAGCGATTCGATCCGCCGCTGTCCTGATGGCAATTTAGATTGATCAGTCATAGGTCGTCCTCTACCGAGCTCTCTTCATTGCATCTACTATGCATGAGACTCCCATCGATCGGGAGCAACATCACCATTCCTTCACGTCCTTGATCCGCACGCACCTCGGAGGAACAGATCCCGAGGTGCGTGCGGTGGATTAACGTGTAACTTAATTCTCAAGCTCAATCGTTATCGAGCCATCGATGATGCCCTGAATCGTCTCGTCTGCCAGGGCTTGAACATCGGCCGGAAGATCAAAGGCAGGGTTGAACCCGATCTCTTCACCACCATTGGCAAGTTCAATCACGAAAGCCTGCCCGCCGTAGGTGCCATTGGAGATTAACGAGAGGATCTCCTCCAACACAACTTCCCAGCGATAGACCTGATTGGCGACAACGATATCAGGTGCAAGTGATGATTGGTCAGATTGCGTACCGAACCAGAGCGCATCATTTTCTTCGGCCACACCGATCGCGCCGACGACCATCTGGGCTGTTCCCGTCAAGACATCTGCACCCGCAGAGATATGGGTGTTCGCAGCCTCAGCTGCGAGAGCGACGTCCGAGAAGGACCCGATCCAGTTGACATTGACGTCGATGTCCTCATCCACAGAGGCGACGCCAGCGACAAAGCCGTCAACGTACAACTTGGCATCACCAGTCTCGATCGGACCAACCACACCGATCACGCCGCTTTCAGAGAGGGTTGCCGCCATAACACCGTTGACATAACCGCCTTCATCGGAAGCAGCTTCGTAAGCAAACACATTCGTGATGCCCTGATCCTCGAAGGTATCCAGCGTGGTACCCCACGCAAAAGCTGTCTCGGGGAAATCAGGCGCGATTTCCTGCAGCGAGCTGCCGTATTGGGAACCGTGGGCGATGACCAGGTCGTAGCCTGAGGCTGCGTAATCGCGGATTGCTGCCGCCGCATCATCCACCACAAACATCGATTCAGAATACACCAACTCCATCTTGTCCTCGCCGCCCATTCTTTCCTGGATTGCGATCAATGCATCGTACATGCTCTGGCTGAAAGCAAGGTCGTTAATCGCGCTGGGCATCACGACCGCGACCCGGAAGGTATCCTCGAAAGTCGGCAGAGTTTGAGCTTCTGCAGCGCTTCCACCGACCACAATCGATCCATCGATGATCCCGGCGATAGTATCTTCAGCAAGTTGTCTCACATCGGCCGGAAGGTCAAAGTCAGGGTTAAAAACGATCTCCTCACCACCATTGGAAAGGTTGATGCGATAAGATTTTGCCCCGTAAGTCCCGGACTGGACGAGATCAATGATGTCCTCCAGCACAACCTCCCAGCGGTAAACCTGATTGGCAACCACGATGCCTGGTGCCAAGGAAGACTGATCGGCTTGCGTTCCAAACCAGAGCGCGCCTGCCTCTTCAGCCACACCAACCGCGCCCACAACCATCTGAGCCGTGCCGGTGAGCACATCCGCACCAGCGGAGATATGGGTATTTGCTGCTTCTGCTGCCAGGGCGACATCGGAGAACGAACCAATCCAGTTCACGTTCACGTCGATATCTGGATTCACAGATTCTGCGCCGGCGACGAAACCGTCGACGTAGAGTTTAGCGTCGCCTGTCTCGATCGGACCGACAACACCGATGACACCACTTTCCGACAACGATGCAGCGATCACACCGTTAACATACCCACCTTGATCCGAGGCGGCTTCGTAGGCGAACACATTCGTGATGCCCTGATCCTCGAAGGTATCCAGTGTTGTGCCCCAGGCAAATGCAGTCTCAGGGAAGTCCGGCGCGATTTCCTGCAGCGAGCTGCCATACTGTGATCCATGCGCAATGACGAGGTTAAAGCCCTGCGAAGCATAATCCCTGATCGCCGCAGCGGCGTCGTCCACGACGAACATGCTCTCCGAATACACTATTTCCATATTCTCTTCGCCGCCCATACGCTCCTGCACCGTCAGCAGCGCGTCATACATGCTCTGACTGAAAGCCAGGTCGTTGATTGCACTGGGCATGACGACTGCGACCCGGAAGGGTCCGGTCGGTTCTTCTGGAACCTCGGCCGGTGCTTCAGTAGCTGTGCCGCCACCACATGCGCTCAGGATCAGCGCTCCGAACAAAAGAACGGACAACCATCGATACAACTTCATTTCTCTCTCCTTAAAGTAAAGTTTCATCAAGATATACTTGTTGGTATCAGATTATCAATACCTCAATTTATGAATGGATTGTTCT
>JASFLN010000137.1:0-5190 GCA_050118075.1 Anaerolineales bacterium | reverse complement strand
CAGGATCATCAATCCGGATCGATCTTCGCTCTGAAGAACCTCGCGCAGGTTTGTAAAAAAGCCTGACGACGTTTCACTGGCTTGCTCTTCTTGATCCACCATGGGCTCGCGCACGAAGAGCAACACTACGGTGATTGCAGCGATAAGAACCGCGCTCCCAAAGAGGAAGGGCGTGATGCGGCCCAATGCATAAAGCGCCCCACCACCAAGGAAGGCGACAATGGCACCCAGTCCGCCCATGAGGTTGATCACGCCATTCGCCGTGCTGCGCTGTTCGGGTGGAAACAGATCACCAAGCAAAGCGATTGTAGGAGAGCGGAACAGAGCCATGCCGAGGTTGGTCAACAGGATGGCAAACATCACGCCGATCACGGAACCCAGCGTAGGTACGAGCAAGAAGAAAATCGCCGCAATAGGGGCCCCGACGAGCATCCATGGTTTGCGCCGTCCGATGCGTGTGTGCGTGTGATCGGATCGTTCACCCACGATGGGTTGGACAAACATATTTAGATAGTTATCCCAGGTCATCACGAAGCCTACCAGCGTAGCGGTGAGACCCATCTCGGCGAGGAAAATGGGGACGAAGTTGTTGAAGATCGGCCAGATCACACTGATACCGAAAAAGCCGAAACCAAGCACGAGCGTCTTTTTGTATGGGAAACGCGCCATCTTGTTGCTCCTTGATCGATCAAACTGCGCTGATTGTAGGTGTTCTGTAGAATTCAGCAACGCCTTAATGATTATGTAATGAACCATGGTTGACCTTCGTAAGTATGAGTTATACAATAAAATCTGCTATCTCAAGTATGGACCCGCACGTCGCGCCGAACGTTCGTCGGCGCGACGATGACATACCCATGTTCGCGGGATCTGAATTTTCGGAAAGGGAGGTGAGGCCCTAGAAAGAGTACTTGTTAGAGATTAGAAACCGTATAAACATTCTCTTGATAGGAGGAGAACAACGTGAAACGCCGAACAATATTTATTTTGCTCAGCCTGTTGGTTGTGGCAAGCTTCCTGTTCACAGCGTGCGCGCCAGCAGCTCAAGAACCGGCCGCTGAAGAGCCCGCCGCGGAAGAACCGATGGAAGAAGAAGAGCCCATGGAGGAGCCTGCAGAAGAGGAACCCATGGAAGAGCCGATGGCGGCTGAGCCTTTGATCATCGGCACGACCGACAGCTGGTCAAGCTTTGAGCCAGCCTGGGTCTATAGCTTCCACGACTGGGAGCTGTTCCACCAATGTGCAGATGGGCTGCTCAATGTGACGCCAGGCACCGCCGGCGAAGTTGAAATGGCGCTTGCTGAAGACTACACCGTCAGCGATGACGGATTGGAATATACCTTCAGCCTACGCGATGGTGTGGTCTTCCCGGATGGCACGCCTTTTAACGCTGACGCAGTGGTGCATTCCTTCGAACGCATCCCCAGTGTTGCTGAGGAAATTGGTGAGAACGCCGACTTCCTGTTCACTGCCTATGTTGACAGTGTTGAGAAAGTCGATGACATGACCGTGAAGGTCGTCTTCAACGACGTCTACCCCTTCGCCCCACAGCTGATTGCCACGAACCCCTGGAAGATCGTGAACCCCAGCGTATACACGATGGCGGCGAACGAAACCACAACAGCCTGTGGTATCGGACCCTACGTGCTCACGAGCTTCACGGAAGGCGAAGAGGCCATCTTCGAGAAGAATGAAACCTACTATGGTGAGCCACCGAAGAGCGACAAGGTCGTTGTGCGCTACTTCGCCGATTCGCCCACGATGGCGCTGGCCTTACAGAACGGCGAGATCGATGTCGCCTGGAAGAGCCTTTCGCCCGCCGACTTTGATGCGGTGGAAAGCGCCCCCGGTGTCGTCACCGAGACTGCTGGTGGAACCGAGATCCGCTACATCACCTATAACTCAACCACGCCACCGTTCGATAATCCCAAGGTCCGCCTTGGCCTGGCGCAGCTGGTTGATCGTGAAGAGCTGGCAGACCTGGGTTGGCAGGGGATCAAGGTGCCGCTCTACTCGATGGTCCCGCCGGGATTCCTGGGTCACAAACCCACCTATGAGGGCACCGAAGACGTGGAAGCCGGGAAAGCACTCTTAGCAGAGGCTGGTTTCACCGAGGATAATCCGCTCGTCATGGATCTCTGGTACAGCCCCACGCACTACGGTGATACAGAAGCCGATGTAGCGGCAGTTCTCAAGGATCAACTTGAGGCAAGCGGTGTCGTCCAGGTTACACTCAACTTCCTTGAGTGGGCTGCGTATCGTGACGCTGGTCGCGCCGGTGAATTGCCGTTCCAGCTCTTGGGTTGGTATCCAGACTACCTGGATCCCGACAACTACACCAACGTCTTTGCCCACTCACCCGCAGCTTGGTCAGGCTCCTTCTACAACGATGAAAAGATGGATGCCCTGCTTGAAGAGCAGGCAGGCGAGCTTGACGAGGCTAAGCGCGCAGAGATTTTCGGAGAAATTCAGGATTACTGGGTGACCGAGAGTCCCTTCGTGCCGCTGGCGCAGGGTAAACTGCTTGTTGCCTACGCCGATGGTGTCTCAGGCATTGTGCTTGATCCAATCGCGTTGCTGCATTACTTCTTGATCGAGAAGTAATAGAGCACCGTTAAGGATCTCGTGAGATGAAAAAAGGGGCTCGAACAGAATAACACGACCGTTCGAGCCCCTTTCACATCATCAAGCCATTATTTATCAGCTTATACATTACATCTTCTATTCAATGACCGAGTGAGATAACAATGTCGCCAGGACTCCGCCGATACATAATCGTCCGTATACTGCTTACCATCCCGATGGTCCTCATCCTGATCTCGATGGTGTTTTTCGTGATGCGCATTCTGCCCGGGGATCCTGCCCTGGCGATCATGCGTGAAGGAGCTTCGGAAGAGCAGTTGGCCGCATTTCGTGCCACGTTAGGCCTTGATCGGCCGCTGCATATCCAATATCTCGATTTCATTGCGGGTGTGTTGCGGTTTGATCTGGGTGAATCGATGACCCGCTCGATACCGGTCGTTGACGAGATCAAAACCTTCTTCCCGGCCACGGTCGAGTTAACCATCTTTTCCATGGCCGTGGTCGCAGGGGTGGGGATCCTGTCCGGCGCATTTGCTGCGCAGCATCGCAAAACTGGTGCGGACTACACCATCAGGGTGCTCAGCATCGTCCTTTACTCACTCCCGATCTTCTGGTTAGGCATCATGTTCCAGATGACGCTTGGCGCACAGCTCGGATGGCTGCCCGTATCCGGACGGTTGGATCCAGGGATGACTCCGGATCGCATTATCACAGGGTTATATACCGTAGACGCGATCTTGATGGGCGATATGGGATTGCTTAGGGACGCCCTGCGTCATCTTATCCTCCCGTCCCTCACCTTAGGTTTAGTCCTGGCGGGTATCTTCACGCGCCTAACGAGGGCAAATATGCTGGAGGTGCTCCGCAAGGATTTCATCATCGCTGGCCGGGCGCGCGGCATCCGTGAACGCATCCTGGTTTACAAGCACGGTCTGAGAAATGCGTTCATCCCGATTGTGACTCTCCTGGGGCTTCAGTTCGCCCTGCTGCTCGCGGGCGCGATCCTGACCGAAACCACGTTCTCTTGGCCGGGCCTGGGGCGTCTCGTCGTCGATCGCATCTACGACCGGGATTTTTCAACCGTGCAAGGGAGCATTCTGTTCTTTGCGCTGCTTGTAACGGGTATCAGTTTGATCGTTGATGTGCTTTACGGTTTCCTCGACCCACGGATCAGGTATTAATCATGTCTGAGATCATCGCTAAACAACCTCAAACAGCTTCGTTGCCGCTCGTCGATGAGGACATCGGTATTCTGCGCCGCTTCTTCCGTGGCAGGATCTGGTATGGAACGGAATGGTATATCACCGTCTTTGGTGGGACCATCTTGGTGGTCATCGCGCTTGTCACGATCATGGCCCCCTGGATCGCCCCTCATGACCCCAATGAATTCATCGGTGCTGCCTTCACGCCACCAGGAAAGGGGCCGCAAGCAGTCCTGAGCCGGTCGGGCGAGAACCCACTGCAGGGGACGGACTCATTTGAAGGTCTTGTCATTGGCACCCAAAGAAATCAAAACGGGACCAACCTCGCAAAAGAACTTGATCTCGATCGGCAACGCTATATGGATCAAGAATCGATGCTCTCCGGGTTGTTGAATGGAGAGGTGGATGTAGTTTTCATCAGCCAAGAACGCGTGCCTGAAGTGTTAGAAACCACACCCGGGGTGCAGGTTGTTCAGGAGGGGCTTGGTCGGAAATATATCCTTGGAACCGATAACCTTGGAAGGGACATCACCAGCCGTTTGATCTGGGGAGCTCGCACCGTCCTCGGGGTGGCCATCACTTCAGCTTTGCTATCCTCTACAGTTGGGATCACGCTGGGTTTGCTTTCCGGTTTTATCAGCGGGGCTTTTGACCGGGTGCTTTCTCTCGTCATGGACAGCTTGTATTCCTTCCCGGGTTTGCTCCTGGCCATCGCTATGGCAACGATGCTCGGCCCCGGATTGCTGAACGTCGCGGTAGCGATATCCGTAATTTACATCCCAACGTTTTTCCGTGTCGTTAGAGGCCAGGTGCTGTCTGTTAAGGAAGAACTCTACGTCGAGGCGGCTTACAGTCTGGGAGCGAAATCCTGGGAGATCCTCACTCGTTATATTTTCCCGAATGTGATCGCCTCCGTCGTGGTTGTCTTTTCATTGAACATCGCCGATGCAATCCTCACGGAAGCAGGTCTTAGCTTCATCGGACTCGGCTTACCTCCCGATGTGCCGGATTGGGGTTATGACCTGAGCAAGGGTCATCAATTCATCGTGGCAGGTCGATGGTGGATGATTACGTTTCCGGGGATTATGATAACGCTCGTTGCCGTTGGTTTTAGCTTATTAGGCGAGGGCTTGAGCGAAATCCTCAACCCCCGGCTTGCTGAGAATTAATGATGAATGAAAAGAAAGTAATCTATGGTATTCGAGGATTGAGCGTCGAGTATGAAACAAGACTCGGGGTCGTCCAGGCCGTCGATAATGTCAATCTGGATATCAAGCGGGGAGAAGTGCTTGGACTTGTTGGCGAGTCGGGTTGTGGAAAATCAACCCTCGGTAAAGCGTTGCTCAGGATGATAGAACCACCCGGAAGAATCACCTCGGGAGAGCTTCTTTTTGACGGCGTCGAC
>JASFLN010000136.1:0-5199 GCA_050118075.1 Anaerolineales bacterium | reverse complement strand
AAACCTGATGGGGAGCAGCCTGAGGAGAAAGGTCAAAATCCACTTCGTCGGCCGCGCTGGTCGCGCTGGGTAGGACCACTGCTCTTGTTGGCTGCCGCCGTATACCTGATTTTGAATGGTGGTTTGGGCGCATTTGGCGGTGGGCAGGTCGAGATCAGCTACTCTCAATTCCAAAACCATCTTGAACAAGGGATCGTCGAGCAAGTTCAGATCCAGGGACAGGAAATCAGTGGTCAGCTCTCCAAAAGTGTGGAAATGCAAATCGATGGTGAGACCCAGCAATATGATCAGTTTGTAACCTATTTTCCGCCCTTTGGTGATGACACCCTGCTCCCGAAAATGGAGCGGGAGCAGGTCGAGGTGCGTGTGCAACCCGAATCCGAGTTCTCAATCTGGACGATCCTGCTCACAGTCGGCCCATTGCTGCTTCTATTTTTCTTCTTTTTGCCGATGCTGCGCCGTTCACAACCAGGACAAAATATTCTCTCGATGACGCAAAGTAAGGCTAAGTTGTACGATCGCAGCCGTGAGCGCACCACGTTTGATGATGTAGCTGGAGCAGAAAGTGCCAAGACCGAACTGCAGGAGATCATTGAATTCTTGCGCGAACCTGAGCGTTTCCATCGCTTGGGCGGAGAAATGCCCAAAGGAGTCTTGCTGGTCGGTCCACCGGGTACCGGGAAAACGCTGATGGCACGCGCTGTGGCGGGTGAGGCGGATGTGCCCTTTTTCAGCATCACGGGGTCCAATTTCATGGAGATGTTTGTTGGCGTCGGGGCATCACGGGTGCGCGATCTATTCGAATCGGCCAAGCGGGCTGCGCCGAGCATTGTCTTCATCGATGAGTTGGATTCGATCGGCCGGCGGCGAGGGGCCGGGATCGGGGGTGGACATGACGAGCGGGAGCAAACGCTGAACCAGATGCTGAACGAGTTGGATGGCTTTGAACCCAGCCACAGTGTGGTCGTCATGGCGGCGACGAATCGACCCGACATTCTCGATCCGGCGCTGCTGCGTCCCGGGCGATTTGATCGACAGATCACGATAGATCTGCCCACTGCTTCAGAGCGTGAGGCGATTCTTAAGATCCATGCCCGCAACAAGCCGTTGGACGAGCAGGTCGATCTGGGATCATTGGCGAGCGGAACCCCCGGCTTCAGTGGGGCGGACCTGGAAAACTTACTCAATGAGTCCGCCTTGCTGGCGGCCCGTAAGGGCCATGAAAAGATTTATCAATCGGACCTGGACGAAGCGCGTGACAAAGTGGTGCTCGGGTTGAAACGTTCGGGCATGGCGCTGAGTGAGCAGGAGATGCGCATGCTTGCGTTTCATGAGGGTGGACATGCCATCCTGGCTGCCACGTTGGAACATGCGGATCCGATTCACAAGGTAACCATCGTGCCACGCGGTCGGGCGATGGGTGTCACGCAGCAGATGCCGGAGGGCGATAAGTACATCTACACCAAAGAATATCTGCTCGATCGCCTGGCGGTGATGATGGGAGGCCGTGCTGCCGAGAAGATTGTGTTCAATACGGCCTCCAGCGGTGCAGAAAATGATTTAAAGAGCGCCACCAAATTAGCCCGCAAAATGGTGTTGGATTGGGGCATGAGCGATCAGTTTGAGTCGGTGGCGCTTGGCAGCCATCAGGAGCATGTCTTTCTTGGTGAAGAGATTGGGAAGCCCAAGGAATACAGTGAGGAGACTGCACGACTTGTTGACGAGGAGTTGAAAGGAATATTAAATCGGGCATTTTCACGTGCGGAAAACACTCTTCAGGAACGTAGGGAACAACTGAATTCGCTAGCGGAGATACTGCTCGAGGAAGAAGAGGTCTCCGGAGATCGAGTTCTTGGCCTGGTGAATGTAGATGCGAAAGAAGAAGGCTTGTAAGGAAAGGCAGCAAATCAAAAATGACACAATTAAATTTGCCAGTTGAATTCCATGTGGATCGCGACCAAAGCGCCGATGATCTGGAACGCGAGGCAAAGCAGCGCTTACAAAAGTTGAGCCAAGGTCACAGCGATATGACCGGAGCCTCCATTTCCATTGAAAGGCAGGCGCATGGTGAAACGCCTCACCTCTACAGGGCACGCGTGACGGTTTATGTGCGGCCAAAGAACATTCATGCACAAGAGAAACACGAAAGTATGCATATCGCGTTGAAAGGAGCCTTAGATGCGGTTGAACGACAGATCCGCGAGAAACGCGAAAAGCGAGGCGAGACCTGGAAGCGTGAGGACATCGAGGATCAAGCACCACCGAAGAACTTAGCGGAATGAAAGGATAGAAGAATGGCACGCGTAGCAATTAATGGATTGGGACGAATTGGACGAGCGGCATTGAAGCAGCTTATGGAATCGCCCGATCTCGATCTGGTCGCGGTAAATGACTTAATATCATTGGACAATCTGGCCTACCTGCTGAAATTTGACACCGTCTATGGACGGTATGAAAAGCCGGTTGAGACCCAGGAAGGCAAGATGATCGTGGGGGGCAAAGAAATCCAATTCCTGAGCGAGCGTAACCCGGAGGATCTCCCCTGGGAGGCTCTGAACATCGATTTGGTGTTTGAGTGTACAGGGGTATTCCGTCATAGAGAGGACCTTGAAAAACATCTTAAAGCGGGGGCGGATCATGTGATCTTATCCGCGCCGGCAAAAGACGAGCTGCTCACGGTCGTGCACGGAGTCAACACTCCCGAAAAGAAGGACGCATTGATGCTCTCCTGTGCGAGCTGCACAACGAACTGCATCACACCCGTGGTGGAAGTGATGGACCGAAGGTTCGGAGTGAAAAAAGCCACCCTAACAACGATCCATGCTTATACGTCTTCACAGCAAATTGTCGACGGCCCCGCGAACAAATGGCGCCGCGGTCGAGCGGGAGCGGCAAACTTTGTTCCGACAACGACAGGTGCAGCCCTGGCAACCGCCAAGGCGCTACCGCAAATCGAAGGCCGCTTTGATGGTGTGGCGGTCCGAGGACCGATCCCGGTAGGGTCGATCTCGGATATCGTATTCCTGATTGACAAGCAAACCTCGGTGGATGAGGTCAATCAGATCTTCAGCGAGGAAGCGGAAACCGATCGCTACAAGGGTATTATGGGGGTCAGCGATGATCATCTCGTCTCGAGTGACATCCTCAAAGATCCGCGCGCCTCAATCGTTGATTTGACCATGACGAAGGTGGTCGATGGTGATTTGGTGAAAATCATGAGCTGGTATGACAACGAGTGGGGCTACACGGCTCAGATGGTTCGTGAAGCACAACGACTGGTCGGTCGACCATAAAGTCCAAACTCATGAGGCCGGGAACAATCTGATTTCCGGCCTCGTGATTAACCTTGATGCACTGCTTCGATCGGGGACCTTTATGTAATTCATTTTGAAAAATTTTGGTAAATCATTCAGCCGGTCTGCTTCAAGCCTTAAATGGATATGCTCTTCATCCGCCGACGCTACCAGATTTACGGGGATCACACGCTCGTCAGCGAAGGGTAAGCCTTTTTCGACGATGATCTGAAAGACGGACTGAGTGCGAGGGTCGATTACAAATCGATTCAGTTTTGCCTACGTTCTGATCATCTGCGCTGGTTACCATCGTGCCTTGATTAAATATCATCAAGATCACATCCTGTTGATTGTAGTAGTTCCCTTTATCAATCCTATTCTCATAGATGATCGTGGAAAAAATCTCTCTGCAGGGGTTAGATTCTAAAATTAGTCTTACAGGATTTTTGGACGTCAGCCAGCCAGGTTCTCTGCCTCCGGCATGCTGAAGCTAATCGCTGACCCGATAATCGCCAAGGCGACCAGGATCGCGAGCAAGATGCGCAGACCAGCTTCCTGCGCAACAAAGCCCAAACCTCCGGCGACAAGGGTTAGCACACCAATGATTGTGTTGCTGGAGGATATATATAAAGGGCGCTCAACCTCAGGCGCTCCATCGACGAGGTACGTTTTCCTCCCGAGACGCTCGCCGGCGCGCGAGAAACCGATCATTGTCACTGCAATTCCAAGCAAGTAGATATTGATGCTCTTCCCTCCGAGCCAGCCTAAGGCAAGAGCATAGAGACCGGTGAGCGCTGCCAGAAGGCCACTGCTGATCATGACCCACCGGCTGGTCCGATCGGACAAACGGCCCCAGATGGGACTGCTGATCACTTCTGCAAGGCTGGATGCGATGATGAAGACGCCCAGATCACTGGCGTTGCCATCTGCAAAGCGTCGAGCGTAAAGTGCATAGTAAGGCAGCGAGAGTTCGATCGAGAGCAGGAATGTCCTCGCAAGCACATAACGAAGGAAAGCATTGTTCTCGCGCAGCAATTTGATTCCGGCGCGTGCTTCTTGGAGTGCATTGCGGGCTCCTTCGGTCGCGCCGGGTTGTTCTTTGATGAATATGATCAGCGCCACACCCAGCAACCATAATGCGCCGGAAGCACCAACGAGAAAAATTATGGTCCTGATGTCGCGAGTCCCCTGAAAGTAAGTCCGCAGGATAAAGCCGGCAGCCAGTGCCAAGAGCCCCCCGACGGTGGCACGGATGGCGAGCAGCGTGCCGCGCCTACCTGGCGGGATTGTCTTTGCAAGGACATCCTTAAAAGCAACAGAGCTGAAACCGCGCGAGAGGCTTCCAATTCCTAGAAGCGCCAGGATCATAAGACCTGCGGCCGTACCTTGCATAAATAGAGACACAGGCACCATGAGCACAAAGGCTATACTGAAAAAGAGACCGCCGAAAAGCCAGAACCATTTTCGGATCGCAAACTCTCGAATGCGTCCGGAGACGACAATCTGGGGTAGGAGCGCACCCGCCCTGCGGATCGGAGAAAGGAAGCCCGTGATCGAGGCAGGTGTCCCGAGCGCATCCAGCAACCAGGGCAGCACCAACTCCGGGCTGCCAAGTTGGTCACCCAATTTTGTGAAAGCACCATTAAGCGCGTTTAAAAAGAAGTTCTGAGGGGCCTCGGAACAGGCCTCCTCAGGCAAGTCGGAACAAACATCACCTTGTTCGTCTTCAGTAATGAAGGCATACAGGCGCTCCATGGGTGAGTGCCCCTCCAACTTGGTCATCCGTCGTCTCCTTATATTTTTGCTGTTCTTCCAAGCCTAATCAGTGATTAGAAACGAAGCAGTGCGGCGACTGGTGAATCATCCACTGGCATTTGATCACGAGGTAGGGCATACACCTTTCCGT
>JASFLN010000135.1:0-5214 GCA_050118075.1 Anaerolineales bacterium | reverse complement strand
AATGTACTCCCCCTGTTCGTGATTGCCGCACTCGCCATCGGCGCCTGTGCCGCACCGGCCACCGAGGCCCCCGCGCCCGCGCCGGAACCGACCGCAACCCCTGAACCGGAAGCGGTCGAAGAAGAGCCCATGGAAGAAGCCATGGACCTCGTCGACACCGCCGTCGCCGACGGCCGCTTCACGACCCTCGTGGCCGCCGTGCAGGCCGCCGGTCTGGAAGACGCCCTGCGTGGGGAAGGCCCCCTGACGGTCTTCGCCCCCACCGATGACGCCTTCGCGGCGCTGCCGGAAGGCACCGTCGAGGCGCTGCTCGAGGACCCCGAAGCTCTGGCCGACATCCTGCTCTACCACGTGGTCGACGGTAAGGTCATGGCGGCGGACGTGGTGGAGCTGAGCTCCGCACAGACGCTCCAGGGTCAGTATGTGGACATTAGCGTGGAGGGCGACTCGGTCATGATCGACGGCGCCGAAGTCCTCATCCCCGATATCGAGACCTCCAACGGGGTGATCCACGTCATCGATCAGGTGATCCTGCCCGAGACGCGCGACATCGTCGACATCGCGGTTGAGGATGGCCGCTTCACGACGCTCGTCGCCGCCGTCCAGGCTGCAGGGCTGGAAGAGGCTCTGCGTGGGGAAGGCCCCCTGACGGTCTTCGCCCCCACCGATGACGCTTTCGCGGCGCTGCCGGAAGGCACCGTCGAGGCGCTCCTGAATGATATTCCTGCCCTGACCGACATCCTGCTCTATCACGTCGCCGATGGGAAGTACATGGCTTCCGATGTGGTCGCCATGGACATGCTCCCGACGCTGCAGGGTCAGTATGCCGACATCGAAGTGATGGATGGCACGGTCATGATCGATAACGCCCAGGTCATCCTCACGGACATCGAGGCCGCCAACGGGGTGATCCACGTGATCGACGCCGTGATCCTGCCCGAGACGCGTGACATCGTCGACGTCGCGGTTGAGGACGGCCGCTTCACGACCCTCGTGGCCGCCGTACAAGCCGCCGGACTGGAAGAGGCTCTGCGTGGGGAAGGCCCCCTGACGGTCTTCGCCCCCACCGATGACGCTTTCGCGGCGCTGCCGGAAGGCACCGTCGAGGCGCTGCTTGACGACATCCCGACCCTGACCGACATCCTGCTCTACCACGTGGTGGACGGCAAGGTCATGTCGATGGATGTTGTGAAGCTGAGCGAGGCCGCGACCCTGTTGGGTGAGAACGTATCGATCTCCGTCGAGGATGGCAGCGTCTTCATCAATGACGCTCAAGTGATCCTGGCCGATATCGAGACCTCCAACGGCGTGATCCACGTCATCGACGCGGTGCTTCTGCCCGCCTCCTGACGGGAACACACACAAGCAACAAGCTTCTCTCCTCCCAATCCAAGAGCGGTCCGGTGACATGCCGGACCGCTCGATCTTTATATAGGTTGATAGTGTTCTCTATTCTTAGTAAGGCGAACTGGCTGATCAAGCCTACGATAATGGATCAGTTGACTTAAGCCCGGCTGACCCGTGGAACAGCCCGACCGTATCTGTTTTCTGTGCTTCCGAAATGAGCGAGAAATGCTGGGGTCTGAAGGATCTGCTCTAGACGTAACCTGGCCTTATAAAATGATCCCATTCAACCAACTCTTGAAAAATATCGCGATTTTCCGACCGCATTCCTCTGCCTTATGCATCAGAATGACTTTCTCCTAAACGTGGATCCTGACGTCTGTGTTCCTGATTGTTCTGAAAGGTAGCGTATCCACGTGCCTTTCGAAAAACCTTACAGGCACCTTGCAAAGGTAGCCCAAAATGCACTTTTTTTGGCATAATGCAGGCGTACCTTACAACGGGCAATCTCCGCCCGTTATCCCTCCGCCTTGGTCACGGTTTATAGCCGTGGCCATGTGCGTTAAACAGCCTTAAGTGAAAAATAATCGGACATCCAGAATCGGAGAGGGCAGCGATCCAGTTTACTTGTTACCCTTTTCGGGTAAGTAATCAAGCAGCGGGTCTTCGGCGGCTAAAGCTTTGGCGCGTTTCCAAGGGGGTAAATCCTGCTTATCGACCAATGCTTCACGCATCTCAAAGATCTGATCACGAAGAGCAGCTGCTTTCTCAAATTCGAGGTTTTCAGCCGCCTCTCGCATGCGCCGCTCAAGTTCCTTGATCAGCTTGTGCAACTCGTCCTTCGGAAGTTGGGCGGGTACGATCGCACGGTATCGGCTTGGTTCCTCAGCCACCACACGCGCAGCCATCTGATCGGTCAGATCACGGATCTCTTTGATAATACTCATGGGCTCGATACCGTGTTCTCGATTGAACGCGAGTTGTTTATCCCGCCGTCGCTCGGTTTCATCGATTGCACGATGCATTGAATTGGTGATCCGTTCAGCGTACATAATCACACGGCCATTCACGTGGCGCGCAGCGCGACCGATCGTCTGGATAAGAGAGGTTTCGGAACGCAGGAATCCCTCCTTGTCGGCATCAAGGATGGCAACGAGTGAAACCTCGGGGAGATCGAGACCCTCACGCAGCAGATTGATCCCCACGACTACATCGTAGACGCCCATGCGCAGGTCGCGCAGAATTTCGACCCGCTCGATGGTGTCAATCTCGGAATGAAGGTAGTGGACTTTGATGCCGAGTTCGAGCAGGTAATCGGATAAATCTTCGGCCATACGTTTCGTCAATGTGGTGACGAGAACACGCTCGCCAATTTCGACCCGCTTTTTGATTTCTCCGAGCAGATCATCGATCTGCCCCTCAACAGGTCGTACCTCCACTTCCGGATCAACGAGACCGGTCGGCCGGATGATCTGTTCCACAACCTGCGTGGCATGTTCCAATTCATACGGTCCTGGAGTCGCAGAAGTGTAGATCACCTGTCCGATGCGGTTCTCAAATTCCTCAAATGAGAGTGGACGGTTATCCAGCGCAGAAGGAAGCCTGAATCCAAACTCGACGAGAGTTTCCTTCCGCGAGCGGTCCCCCGCGAACATGCCACGGACTTGAGGGATTGTCATATGGCTTTCATCGATGACCATTAAAAAATCAGGTGGAAAATAATCGATCAATGTCCAGGGGGCCGAACCGGACGGGCGTTGATCCAGGTGACGGGAATAATTCTCAATGCCTGAGCAGTAACCCACTTCACGCATCATCTCCAGATCATAGAGCGTGCGCTGTTCCAATCGCTGGGCTTCGAGCAGTTTGTTTTTCTTGCGTAAGGACTCCAGGTGGGATTGCAGCTCGCTCTCGATATCGTTCAGCGCCGCTTTGAGCTTCTCCTCCTCCGTGATGAAGTGTTTAGCAGGAAAGATGCTCACTTGTTCACGATCGCGCAGCAGCTCGCCGGTGAGTGGATCAAACACGGCGATCCGTTCAAGTTCGTCCCCGAAGAAGCTCAACCGGACGCCTTGCTCTTCGTAGGCCGGAAACACCTCCAGCGTGTCACCCCGCACTCGGAATGTCCCCTGGCGAAGCTCCAGGTCGTTGCGTTCGTAGTGGCTCTCGACCAATTGCCGCAGAAGGACATTGCGGCGGTAGCGATTACCCACGTTGAGATGAAGCACAACACGACCATAGGCTTCCGGATTCCCGATGCCATAAATGCTTGAGACGGAAGCAACGACGATAACGTCTCGCCTGGAGAGCACGGAGGTTGTCGTTGAGAGCCTCAGACGGTCAATCTCTTCGTTGATTTGGGTTTCTTTCTCAATATAGAGATCTTGTTTTGGGACGTACGCCTCGGGTTGGTAATAATCGTAATACGATACGAAATATTCGACTGCGTTCTCCGGGAAAAATGATTTGAACTCGGCGTATAGTTGTGCGGCAAGCGTCTTATTATGGGCGAGGATTATCGTGGGTCTCTGGACCTCAGCGATGATGTTGGCGACCGTAAAGGTCTTGCCCGTACCGGTTGCACCAAGCAGCACCTGATGTTGGTCGCCTCGTTCGAGCCCGACCAATAATTGGCGGATAGCCTCGGGTTGATCACCCATCGGTTGATATGGTGCGTGTAGATTAAATTCGTTCATCTTTTGAGGTGGAAGATCGTCGATCAAACGTTCGAGAATTATATCATCGACGCGCCGCCGTCACGCCGAACTGAGATCAATTGCATGATGATCAATGAATAAAGATCGGGTTGCTGTAGATCCATCCCCGCCATCTACCGAGATAGTATAGATGTGCTTCCGCTCTATAGACACCAGGCTCGCGAATTGTATGTACTGCAGACTCTGTGTTGCGCCAGGTTTTAATCGTGTTGCCCTCTTTGATCAATCGAATCTGGGCTCGTCGGGGTAGGTGGATTTGAAGGGTTGCCCCATAGCCCAGCGCTAAGGTGCCACCCATCAGTGCCTCACCACGGTCTCCATGGGCATAAAAACGGAAGCCATCTGTGGCGGCAGGGAGATCATATCCGACGAAACAATGGCCCTGACGGATTGACTGGAAGATTTGCGTGCGGTCGTGGTTCACTTCCCCTGAAAGGGGCTCATCTAACAGAACATGGGTGTTCACGGTTTCGAATAAATATTCATACGGGAAAATGATTCGATTCAGTGGCCCCATGGATACTGGGGTCGCATGGGCATCCGAACCACCGATTGCATACACCCTTTTACCTTGAGAAAGCAATCTATCCCAATGTTCAAGCACCTCCGGGAAGGGTTTTTCTGCGATAAGGTTGGGATTGTAAGCCAGGAATATGGCGCGCATTTTAGAAGTCAGTTTCGACTTGAACTCGCTCATGTAGTTCCAGAGCTCTATGCCGTGAAATCCATCGACACTCCAATCCTCCCAGGAAAGATCATCTTCGTTGAAAGCTGGTGCAGGTGGATCAATAGGGTGAGCGAGGAAAGCCAGACCTTCGCGCTGGCTAACCGCATTCAAGAGTGATTGTGTGTCGTGAGCGAGTTGCGCGAGCTCCTTTTTGGTATTGTAGACGAGCAGGTGATTCTTTTGCGGCTGCCGGTCTTGATTATGGATTTCCTCCCCGGTGAGTAAGAGGACGCGGTCCTTCCCACGATAACGGTAGCCGTCCATCCCGCTGACATAGACATTGTGGTCAGTAACGACGATGAAATCCAACCCGGCCTTGATCGCAGCCCGGGCGATATCGTTGTGTGTGCCCTCCCCATCAGAATAGCGGGTATGACAATGTAGATTGCCCACAACTTCAGAGGTCAAATTTGACTCCAGGATGAT
>JASFLN010000134.1:0-5235 GCA_050118075.1 Anaerolineales bacterium | reverse complement strand
TACTCATACTTACCCGGTTCAGGAAACGGTTGGAGACGCTGATTAAATTCCAAGGTCTTGTTAACAATTCTCTTGCGCGCTTCCCCTATCATATTAGGGAAGTCGATAAGACAGTGAGGTGACATTCAATGGCAAAAATTATTGGTATTGACTTAGGGACGACTAACAGCGTTGTCGCGGTGATGGAAGGTGGCGACCCCACCGTAATTCCCACAGCAGAAGGTGGGCGGCTTCTGCCGTCCGTCGTAGCGTTCACCAAGAATGGCGAGCGCATGGTGGGACAGACCGCCAAACGACAAGCAGTCGTCAATTCAGAAAACACAGTTTACTCCATCAAGCGTTTCATCGGCCGGCACTACGATGAGGTCGAGGAAGAGCGCAAGATGGTTTCATACGAAACGGTTAAGGGACCTTCTGGCGATGTGCGTGTGAAGGTCCCCGCGACGGGCAAAGAATACGCCCCGCAGGAAATCTCCGCCATGGTCCTGGCAAAGCTAAAACAGGACGCCGAGGCTTACCTGGGCGAATCGGTCACGCAAGCTGTGATCACCGTCCCGGCGTACTTCAACGATTCACAGCGCCAGGCGACTAAAGATGCCGGCAAGATTGCTGGATTGGAAGTCAAGCGCATCATCAACGAGCCTACGGCAGCTGCGTTGGCGTATGGTTTAGACAAGAAAGGAAACGAGACGATCCTGGTCTTCGACCTGGGCGGTGGCACCTTTGATGTCAGCCTGCTCGAGGTTGGCGAAGGCGTCGTCGAGGTGAAGGCGACCAACGGTGACACTCACCTGGGTGGTGACGATTGGGATCAGCGCATCTTGACGTGGATCGCCGAAGAGTTCAAGAAAGAGCAGGGAATCGATCTACGCGATGATCGCCAGGCGCTTCAGCGGCTGCGCGAAGCGGCTGAGAAAGCCAAGATCGAGCTTTCCACTGTGACCGAGACGGAAATCAACCTCCCATTTGTCACGGCGGATGCTTCGGGTCCTAAACACCTGCAGATGAAGCTGACGCGGGCGAAGTTCGAGCAGCTTACCGAAGATCTGGTTGAGCGCATTCGAGCCCCATTCAAAGCGGTGCTCTCAGATGCTGGAATGGATACCGCTCAGGTTGACGAGGTTGTGCTCGTCGGCGGTGCCACTCGTATGCCGATGGTGCAGGATCTCGTTCGAGATCTCACCGGGAAAGAGCCGCATAAAGGTGTGAACCCTGATGAGGTCGTCGCGATCGGTGCAGCCATTCAGGCCGGCGTGCTCGGTGGCGAGGTCAAGGACGTGCTCTTGCTTGACGTCACACCGCTTTCGTTGGGTGTGGAAACACTCGGTGGTGTGATGACCACGTTGATCGAACGCAACACGACCATCCCCATCAAGAAGGCGGAAGTCTTCTCAACGGCTGAGGATAACCAGACTGCGGTTGACATCCACGTGCTGCAGGGTGAGCGCCCGATGGCAGCGGATAACATGACGCTTGGACGCTTCCGCCTTGAAGGTATCCCGCCCGCGCCGCGCGGTGTGCCGCAGATCGAGGTGACTTTCGACATCGACGCTAATGGCATTATCAACGTGACGGCTAAAGATAAAGCCACAGGCAAAGAGCAGAAGGTCACGATCACAGCCTCCACCAACCTTGACAAACAAGATGTCGAGAAGATGGTTGAGGAGGCCCGTAAACATAAGCAAGAGGACCAGCGTCGACGTGATCTTGCGGACGCCCGCAACACGGCTGACACGCTTTCTTATCAGGCCGAAAAGGCGCTGCGCGAACTGGGTGACAAGGTCCCCGAAAACGATCGCAAGCAGATCGAGGAAAAGATTGAAGCTTTGCGCCAGGCTAAGGATGGCGATGATCTCGCCGAGATCAAGCGTCTGACCGAGGAGGTGCAGCAGGCGAGCTACGCGCTCAGCCAGCAGATGTATGCTCAGGAGGGACCTGCACAGGAGCAAACCCCTGGTGCTGCAGCACCCGGTGAGGGCGATGAAGAAGGCGACGTCGTCGAGGGTGAATTCCGCGAGGCGTAGACAATATACAAACAAAGAACCATACGGAGGCTCAATACGAGCCTCCGTTTTTGTTTTACGCACAAAGCTTACAATTGCATGAGAGTTACAACCAATGCTGTTGAAACTACGATAAACTTGGTGTTGGCTTGATCGTGTAGAGAAGCGCACACTATAATGAGAGCGGCCTCAACCGATCGAGAGGGCATTTTTGAGCAGCCTGACTTATCAGGAGGTATGTTGCGGTGACGCTCCCCAAATTTGCATATTTCAAAGGTGATATCGTCCCTTACAAAGACGCTAAAGTTGGTGTGATGACGCACGCATTGAACTACGGAACGGGTGCGTTCGGTGGTTTACGTGGATACTGGAACCCGGAAGAAGAGCAGTTGTTCGTGTTCCGGCCCCATGATCATTTTAAGCGCCTCTTGAACTCCGCCAAACTGATCGCTGCGAAGATCGATCATGATCCCGCATCATTGCTGGACGTCACTTTAGATTTGCTGCGCCAGGAGGATTACCACGAGGATATTTACATCCGCCCGCTGATTTATAAAGCGGATGAGATCATCGGGGTAAAACTGCATGATCTGACCGACGAATTAACGATCATGGCGATTCCCTTCTCGCGCTATGTCAAACACGACGATGGGGCCCATGTCACGTTTTCCTCGTGGCGCCGCATTGACGACAACGCCATCCCGGCGCGCGGCAAACTGACGGGCGCATATATCAACTCGGCTTTCATTAAGACGGACGCAGTTTTAGGCGGTTTCGATGAGGCGCTCGTGCTGACCAATGACGGTCATATCTCGGAAGGTAGCGCCATGAATATTTTTATGGTGCGCGATGGCAAGCTGGTCACCCCTCCGATCACAGAAAACATTCTTGAAGGCATCACGCGCCGGACGATCATGACGTTGGCACGGGAAGTCATCGACATCGAAGTGGTTGAGAGACCGATCGATCGAACAGAGGTCTACCTGGCCGAGGAATTCTTCATGACTGGAACGGCTGCACAAGTTACGGCGGTATCCAAGGTCGATCACCGGCCGATTGGAAGCGGCGAGATGGGGCCGATCACCGCTGAGCTCCGTCAGGTATTCGATGATGTTGTGCGCGGTCGCAAACCAGCCTACCGGCACTGGGTCGAACCGGTGTACGCAAAAGAAAAGACCGTGGCGGAATAGGCCCATCGCCTGAAGGTGTTGCTGCCAAGAGCTGAACTCAGAACATCGCTGGCTGGACAGTATCAGCACCTTTTCGATTGGCACGGGACCGCCACCAAACTAATCCATGGACATCAGACCCCCTAAAATCCTGGGTATAAGCCTCGGATCCTTAGCACTGCTGCTGCTGACCGTTCCATCCGCGATCAGCCTATTCATGTTGATGAACGCCACGCTTTCGGTCTGGATGGTGCTTTGGGTGCTGCTGCCTCTGGTCTGTATCCCACTGGCCGCATTGGTCGCCTATCGTTTGTACGGACTCTTGAACTCAACCTACACATTAAATCGCAACGGCTTCTATGTACGCTGGGGGTTTTCGGAGGAGCGTCTACCGATCCAGTCGATCGAGTCGGCTGTTGCACTGGATCGGGAACTGGTTTCCGGTGGTTATCCAACGGCATTCCGCTGGCCTGGCTTGATTATCGGTCACAGTCGCCTTGAAGACGGGAGTGCGGTGGAATTTTTCGCTTCTACCAGCATGGATGAGATGGTGCTCATCCGCAGCGAACACGGGGCTTTTGCGATTTCGCCCCCTGCAAGGGATGCGTTTCTTGATCGGTTCAAAACCGCACTGCGTTCCGGACCGCTTGAAAAGTGGAATCACTTGTCCCGGCGGCCTGATTTTGTGCTTGCACGTCTGTGGTCGGATCCCTGGGCACGGGCATTAATTTTAATCGGCGCAATGCTGCCCATTTCGCTGTTGGCATATTTGGCGGTCAGCGCCTCGGCGCTGCCTTTGCAGGTTCCATTTGGGTTCGACGCCAGCGGTGCACCAGAAACGCTCGTCCCTCCGGGGAGGCTCCTGCTGCTGCCATTGGCAGCCGGCTTATGCTGGATGGTCGATCTGGTTCTGGGCTGGTGGAGTTATCGACGAGAAGAACTGAGGTTGCTCTCCTATTTAATGTGGGCTTTCAGCATCCTTGTTGGGGGACTCTTCTGGGGAGCGACTCTTCAATTGTTGGCGGCAGTGTAAATGTGCATTAATCCACACCTATAAAGCGGTTATCCACAGAGTTTAGGGGACTTATCCACAGTAGTTGGGGAAAATTGTGATCGAGAGGATAGGTATAGGCGTACTGCTTGCAGTCTTGCTCTCAGCAGGAGCCTATCGCGTTGGCGCGCTCACTAGAAGCGGGGCTTATGCTGCAGCCATTATTGGCAGCATCGTGCTCGGTGCAGGTGGGTGGACGCCGGCTTTTCTGCTGGTGCTCTTCTTTCTGTCGGGCAGTCTTTTTACGTTCATATCCCGCCGTCTGCAGCCGGAGCGGCAAGCTGGATTTGCAAAAGGTGGTCGCAGAGATGCGCGCCAGGTGCTGGCAAACGGGTCTCTACCGGCATTATTCTCACTGCTCAGCGTGATTTTTCCTGAGGTGAACTGGTTGCCAGGTATCGTTGGTGCGCTGGCAGGTGCGGCGGCGGATACATGGGCGACAGAATGGGGTCTGCTGGCAAGGCGAGCGCCACGCCGCATCACGGATTGGAAGCAGGTGCCGCCCGGAACGTCGGGAGGCATCACGCCATTCGGCACACTTGGTTCAGTGAGCGGCGCGTTGGTGATAGCGGGAGCGGCGAGTCTCCTGCAAAACTCGTCAGAACTTCTCCTGGTGGGGATTTTAAGCGGCGTTTTGGGCTCGGCGTTGGACAGCGTGCTTGGTGCGACGGTTCAAGTCCAATATTGTTGTGCGAGCTGTGGCAAAATCACCGAACAACATCCCCGGCATGCTGTCTGCGGCTCAGAGACGTTTTATCATAGCGGCATTTCCTGGATCGATAATGATATTGTAAATTGGGTTGCCAACACCTTTGGTGCATTGATCGCGATCATGTGGGTGAATTAATTGAAACTAAGGAGTGAAAGATGACAGAAGACACTGCCCGCGATGATATCCGCAAGCTGCTTAAGTCCTTTGGAATTCAAGCCGATGAAGCCATCATCCGCCATCTAGAGCGGCTTCCTGAAGAGAGGGCGCTGAAGGTTCGCTTGGTGCTCGAAGACCATACGG
>JASFLN010000133.1:0-5267 GCA_050118075.1 Anaerolineales bacterium | reverse complement strand
CGTGCCGCCAACGCGGTCGAAAAGCGGCTGCTCATCCCAAACCTTTTTCAGGGCATTAACGGCAGCCTGGACCTCGCGAGAATCATGCGAGATCACAGAAGGTGGTGCGCTGGCGTGCTCGATCAGCTCCCAACTCATAGTTTCCGGGATGTGCTGCTCGAGATATTTTTCTACAGCCGCACGGATCTTCTCGGGCTTTTGGTCAGGGACCAGGCGCATGGAGAACTTGACCATCGCTTTGGCCGGAAGCACGGTCTTCGATCCTTCTCCGGTGAAGCCAGACAGGATGCCGTTCACATCGAATGTCGGTCGAGCACGAGCGCGTTCTGTAACGCTGTAGGCAGGATCTCCAAACAGCAGCGCGGCGCCCGCGTGCTCTCTCCACCAATCATCATCCAGATTCGGGAGCAGGGCGCGCTCTGCTTCACTCAAGTCATGAACATCATCATAGAATCCAGGGATGGTGACACGACCTGCTTCATCGCGCATGCCAGCCACCAGCTCACAAACCACGTTGGCGGGATTATCGACGACTCCACCAAACATCCCGGAGTGTAAATCGGAACGTTGACCGCGCAGTCGAACTTCAAAATAGGATAATCCCCGAAGTGCGATCGTGATCGAGGGTCGATCGGGTGCCAAGATGCTCGAGTCTGCGTTCAGACAGAAATCGCAGGCAAGCTTCTGCTTGTGGTTACTGACAAAAGCCTCCAGGTTTGGAGAGCCAATTTCTTCTTCTCCCTCAAGCATGAACTTGAGGTTTACAGGAAGATTATCGGTCGCAAGGATAGCTTCAATCGCATTCAAGAATGCGACGAGCTGACCCTTCATATCTGAAGCCCCGCGCGCGTACACATCTTCCCCACGCATAACCGGTTCAAAGGGTGCAGAATCCCACTCATCGATAGGATCGGTGGGTTGAACATCGTAATGACCATAAAATAGGACAGTTGGAGCACTCTCGCCTGCGTTCAGTGACTCCGCGTAGACGACGGGATGTCGTCCTGTGGGCAATACCTCAGCCTGATCAAAGCCCATCTTCTCCAATCGATCCTTGAGCCATTGAGCGGCGCGTGTGATATCCTTTTCGTGTTCAGGCAACGTGGATATCGATGGGATCTTGAGCAGCTCGAAGAGTTCTTCCAGGTACTGATCCCGGTGATTTTGCGCATACTCTATTGCCTGATCTAATGACATGGTTTACTCCCGATCGATCATGTTTGTCCGTCTCTGAAAAAGGGCTTCAGGTCGAGCAGTTTGAAGAATACGTCCTGTTCAATGGGGCTATTCTACCACCAGGACTCCGTTGCATCTCCGTTATGTGCTCCCGCCAAAGCCAGGGGATATGATCGGGTGCTGGTAGAAAAAGAGGTGTGGGGATGAAATTCGCCGACGATGTGACAAAACGTAGATTCGAGAGTCTAGAACGTGCCATTGGTCATACACCATTGGTGCGGCTGAATCACGTGACTTCAGACATTAAGCCAGCGATCTATGCCAAACTCGAAATGCTCAACCCAGGGGGTTCTGTTAAAGACCGGATTGGGATTTCGATCATCGAGGCTTACGAAGCAAGCGGTGAATTAAAACCTGGTGGTACCGTCGTTGAAGCGACTTCCGGCAATACCGGGGTGGGGTTGGCGATGATCTGCGCGATACGGGGATACAAATCTGTCTTTGTTATGCCGGACAAGATGAGCCAGGAGAAGATCGACACTCTGCGGGCGTTTGGTTCGCGTGTTGTCGTCACACCTACTGCGGTAGAGCCTGATGACCCGCGTTCGTATTACTCAGTCGCCCGGCAGATCGTGGAAGATACTCCTGGGGCAATCCTGGCGAATCAATACCACAATCCAGCAAATCCACAGAGCCATTACGAGACAACCGCGCCTGAGATCTGGGACCAAACCAATGGCAAGGTGACCGATATTGTCGTCGGTATGGGGACCGGAGGTACGATCACCGGGCTGGCACGATATTTCCGTGATCATGGTCACCAGGTGAACATCGTCGGTGTAGATCCTGAGGGCTCTATTCTCTACGATGCCTGGAACCAGGACGGACGCACGACAGGGCTGGCGGCGGACACCTACCTCGTTGAAGGCATCGGAGAGGATTTCATTCCCGGCACCCTCGATCTCTCCTTAGTTGATCATGTCGTGCAGGTGGGCGACGCCGAATCATTTTATTGGACTCGAAGAGTCGTCAGGGAGGAGGGTATCTTCTGTGGTGGTTCGTGTGGTTCGGCGTTGGCTGGGGCGATAAAGTATGCTCAAAATCTGGATGAAGACCGCCTGCTGGTCGTCATTTTTCCGGATTCGGGTGCACGCTATCTTTCCAAAATATTTGATGACGATTGGATGCGTGAACACGGCATGCTGAAAGAAGAACACTCCTCCGTTTCCGTACTTGACGTGGCGGGTGGTGTTGGGATGTCAGAGTTGATCCTGGCAAAGCCAGAGGACCGGGTGGTGGATGTTATTAAGCGTATGCGCGAGGATGCCATCTCTCAGCTTCCAGTTGTCGATGAACAGCGGTCACTTTTGGGGGTGGTGTCAGAAGTAGACTTGTTAAATCACATGTTGAATGTGGACCACAAACATCAGCCGGATGAGACGATCGAGACGATGGTGAACAAAGATGTAGCCAAGATCAATTCGAACCAACCCTTCGATGCAGTCCTGCCCGATTTAATGCAGTCAAAAATGGTAATTCTCACCGATGATGATGGTCGACCAGAGGGTATCCTCACGATGATTGATGCTTTGGAATATGTGATAAGGAGAGAACTCAATTGAAGCCACTCCCGGATCTGCCCGATCTTCGTATCGTGAGCACGGAGCATCTAAGCCCACACGAGCAGGTTGAAGAGGCGCGCGTCCAGCCGATTATGCGTGGTCTACAGGCTGACGGAATTTTAAAGAACCCTCCTCTGGTGATGGCTTTACATACCCGGCAAGAAAGGTATCTGGTTCTGGATGGTGCCAACCGCACTCTGGCGCTGCAATCATTAGACATACCACATGCACTGGTGCAAGTTGTAAGACCGGGCAAGGAGACTGTCCGTCTGCGAACTTGGAATCGCTTAGTGTACGCATCCGATCCGCGTAAGTTGTTCGATCGTCTCGATGCGATTACCGAGATCACACCTGCGCCGCGCGATCGAAAGGAGCAGCTGGAACGAATCGCTGCTGGGGTTCGACTTGCATATCTCTATCTTCCCGATGGCTCAGCGTGGGAATTAGGGCGCGAGCGAGAAGCTCTTCATGAGCGAATGGAGCAGCTTGGTGCATTGATAACTGTCTGCCTTGATACAGGAAAAACCGATCGCACAAGCGAAATGGATGTCCAGAGCTTGACCGAGGTATATGATCGTTTTGCGGGGGTGCTGGTCTTCCCTTCCATTGAGGTTGAAGAGGTCATCGAGGCAGTTTTAGAAGACATCGTGCTTCCGGCAGGTCTCACCCGGTTTATTGTTTCACCGCGAGCATTACGTGTAAATTACCCGTTGGATTTGCTCTCTAAACCACGGCCAATCGAAGAAAAACAGCGCCATCTGGAGGATTGGATCCAGACGCGGGTCCATGAACACGCTGTTCGGTATTATGCGGAGTCAACCATCGTTTTCGACGAGTAGTCTTTTATCGATCAAGCGCATGAGCAAGATCTTCGATCAGGTCCCCTTCGGCTTCGAGACCAACCGACAATCTGATCAGGCCCGGATTAATTTCTAATCTCGATCCCTGGGTCGAAACATGGGTCATACTAGCGGGGATCTCAATCAGTGACTCTACACCCCCTAATGATTCTGCCAGCGTGAAAATCCGGGTTGCCTCCACAATACGCTGCGCGCGCGATTTGCCACCCTTTGGGATGAACGAAACCATGCCACCACCGTTGCGCATCTGCTTTCTTGCCAAACTCTGCTGAGGATGCTGGCTGCTGAAAGGGTAATACACAGAGTCAACCGATGGCTGACTTTCAAGATAATTTGCGACGCGCGAGGCGTTTGAGGCATGTCGATCCATACGCACAGCGAGGGTCTTTATCCCCCGCAGAACCAGGAAACAGTCCATTGGTCCGGGAACTGCACCGACGGCGTTCTGGAGAAAAGCAAGCTGTTCAGCCAGGGCATGATCATTAACGATCACCGCGCCCCCGATCACATCCGAGTGTCCTCCAAGGTATTTTGTAGTCGAGTGAACGACAATGTCCGCTCCAAGCTCAAGGGGCTGCTGCAGATAAGGTGTAGCAAAGGTATTGTCCACAACAACCCACGGCCTCTGCCTTTGCTTTCTGGTTTGGCGTGTAATTTGCTGGATGTCAACCATTCGAAGCATGGGATTGGTGGGTGATTCGAGCCAGATCATGCGTGTCTCTGGGTTGACCAATTCCATCAATGATGTGGCGTCGACGGTATCGGCGTAATCGAAGCGGATCCCGTACGAACGGTAAACTTTTTCAAATATTCGGTAAGTTCCACCGTAAAGATCCCCCACGGCAACCACGTGATCTCCGGGTTGAAGCAATCTTAATATGGTGTCGCTCGCCGCCATGCCGGAGGCGAATGCCAGCGCGAATTGTCCAGATTCCAATGATGCCAATGACTTTTCCAGTGCGGCTCGGGTTGGATTGCCAGTGCGTGAATACTCATAACCCTTGTGTTTACCGACAGCGCTTTGTTTGTAGGTCGAATTCTGGTAAATTGGTGTCATGACTGCGCCGGTGCCAGGATCGGGTTCTTGACCAGCATGGATCGCAAGCGTTTCAAATTGCAGTTTGTGTGTCATAAACGCGCCTCACAATGTTTAAAATAAATGGCGTACGATTGGGTTGATTTCGGTTAGTTTCATGTTTTTAGTCGTAAATATTGTAGTATTAGATTATGTATCTTCAAATTGAGGATCCCTCGGAAGTTCCACTGCCACCTGAGGATGTCAGGATCAAAGCTGTTGATTTTCAGCCTTATCCAGACCGCCGTCGGGTGCGGTTAACGCTTAAACTCACTCCCTTCCAGACCCCTCCGAATATCGCTCTCACGGTCATGGATGCGCGCGAGAAGGAAGTCAGCAGTCTAAGCGTTATCGGGGCTACCGAAGCGACGATGTCACTCACCATACACATTCGTGATCCCAAAGCCGAAGAACCCTTGCGTGTCCTTCTAGTGGTCGGGTATGAGGAGCAGGGGACGGTGGATGAGCGCGAGGAAACGCTCATGCTTGGGGAGGGTGAATAGAGTGGCTAAATTAGATCCGGTCGTAAGGCAT
>JASFLN010000132.1:0-5272 GCA_050118075.1 Anaerolineales bacterium | reverse complement strand
AACAGCTCCTCGATGAAAACGGCGGAATGTTCCCTGAGAAAACTCATAATCTGGAAGATGTTGTTACCCATTTCAGCGAAGACATGATCGAGCATGACTTGTTTGGGATCGACTGGAATAGAGTAGAACTCAAAGCTCTCATTCTCCACCAGGTCACGATGAATTTCATGCGATAGAACACGTATTTGATGTCCAGACTTTTCAAGGCCATGGGCAAGCGCCAGGTATGGCTGGACATCCCCACGCGTGCCAAAAGAATTGATTGTTATACGCATGTGCGACCGCCTCCTTGATCGATTCATCACTTATATTGATTACCCGGGACAGGCTGAAAGGGTTTCACACACCGTTATTGAGTGCGGCGCCAAAATACAAGACCTTAAAAATCACCCGGTAAATCGCTTGCAAATGCTACAATAAGTCTCCAGATTGATGAAAATTGGAGGAAGCGAGCAATGAGCAGCCGCAGAGAGAGACAACACCGCAGGCGAGGTCAGAAGCGAAGGCGGGAAGTCGATCGCACCTCGATCAAGGTCGACCAGCCGGTGCTCGAAATCCCTGTCTATGAGCTGCTCAACGAGGAAGGCTGCGAACTGATCCACACCGAAGCGATGAAGGTGCTGTCGGAAGTGGGAATCGATTTCTATCTACCAGAAGCGTTGGAAACACTCAAGCAACACGGCGCCGAAGTCGAAGGGGAGACAGTCCGTTTTGACCCTGCGCTCATCGAAGAGTACGTGGATAAAGCGCCCTCTTCCTTCCAGCAGATCGCCCGCAACCCCAAGAATTCCGTTCAAATTGGCAGCAATCACCTGGTCTTCGCCCCTGTTTACGGTCCGCCCTTTGTCCATGATCTGAAGCGCGGTCGCCGTGAAGCCACGCTTGAAGACTTCCAGAACTTTGTCAAGTTAGCTTACCTCAACCCATATATTCATCACTCCGGTGGCACGATTGTTGAGCCGACAGATAAACCAACCGCCACCCGACATCTGGATATGTTGTATGCGCATATCAAGTTCAGCGATAAGCCCTTTATGGGGTCGGTGATGTCTGCCAACAACGCGGAAGACAGCGTGGAAATGGCAAAGATACTCTTCGGTGAGGAAAAGATCGCAGAAAAACCGGCCTTGATCTCACTCATTAATATTAGCAGCCCACGCCGTTTGGATGATCGCATGCTGGAAGCGCTCACGGTATATGCCCGAGCGAACCAGGCTACGATCGTCACACCCTTCATCCTTTCCGGTGCGATGGCACCCGTGACGCTTGCAGGGACTCTGATCCAACAGAATGCCGAGGCGCTGGCTGGAATTGTCTACTCTCAAATGGTTAGGGCTGGTGCCCCAGTTGTTTACGGTTCATTCATGACGAACGTCGATCTTAAGAGCGGTGCGCCTGTCTTCGGTTCGCCCGAGAGCCAGCTGGCACTGATCGCCGGGGCTCAGATGGCTCGTCGCTATAAACTGCCGTTCCGCAGCGGTGGGATGTTTTCCAGCTCCAAGATTCCGGACGCTCAATCGGCTTATGAATCCGTGATGACTATGCTCCCAGCCGTGCAGAGCGGCGTCAATTTCTTCTTGCACGCAGCTGGCTGGCTAGAAAATGGTTTGGCTGCCGGCTACGAGAAATTCGTGCTCGACTGCGAGATATTGGGCATGCTGCACACCTATGTTAAAGGCATCGATCTATCGGAGGACGCTCGGGCGATGGAATCGCTGCGCAACGTCCCCCCCGGTGGCCACCACCTTGGAACTCCACACACAATGGAGCGCTTCGCCAATGCTTTCTTCCGCGCGGAACTCTTCGATTATGACGATGTCGATACGTGGGTTGAAAAGGGTTCCAGGCCTGTATCTGAAATCGCCAGCCAAAAAATCGAACAGCTCCTGACCGAATATCAAGCCCCTGAGATCGATGAAGCTCTAGACGAGCAGTTGCAATCGTTCATCGCCAAACGGAAGAAGGAACTTCAGGATTAAATTATTCGGGTGAGCTGCATCCTGGTGCGGTGAAACCAATATAGCCATAGCCATCACGCACCACCATCCTGAAATTAGATTTACCCTTATTGTGAGCAAGGGATCGTGTACGCGTCATAGACACAGCTTATAGGGCGATTAATTGCGGACAAATATGGTTTAAAATAGTAGATATATTAATTGTGGAGGGGAATACATATGACTGAGCGGCGAACACCTTTATACGATATCCATCTGCGCACTGCATCCAAGATGGTCAAGGGCGGTGGCGACTACATGTACCCGCTCAGTTACACCTCCCCAGTCGAAGAACACCTCAACACACGCACCAACGTGGGGATGCAGGATCTCTCGACGATGGGCGAGATCGACATCAAAGGGCCTGGCGCCGAGCGACTCGTGAACCGCCTGCTGGTGAATGAGGTGCGCGATATGCATCCGGGGCAGCTGCGTTATTCGACAATGGTCAACGAGACCGGCGGAATCGTCGATGACATCACAGTCTATAAGTTCGGTGATGAGCATTTCATGATTGTCACGAGCTCAGGTCCACGCAAAAAGACCGCCAAATGGGTTTCTGAACACGCCGCCGGCATGAGTGCTTATGTCACCGACATGAGCGGCTCGATCGCGCTGATCTCGGTCCAGGGTCCACGCTCGATGGACTTTCTAGACCAACTCATCGCCGACCTGGATCTTCCCGAATTACGTTTTTTCCGCTTCGCCAATGGCAACCTCAACGATACCCAGGTGCTCGTCTCCCGTTCAGGTTACACCGGCGAACTGGGCTATGAACTTTACATCCCTTCCGAGGAAGCGGCCGTTGTATGGGAATATTTCCAGGCGAATAAGGGTGAGTTCGGATTGCTGCCCTACGGTGTAAGCGCCATGCAGAGCCTGCGCATCGAAAAAGCCTACCCGCTTTACGGACCGGATATCGACGAAACACGCACCCCCTTTGAGTTGGGGCTGAATGAATGGATTCGCTTTGATAAGCGTGATTTCGTCGGACGCGATGCGCTGCTTCAGCTACAAGATATTGGCGTCCAGGAACGTTGGGTTGGTCTTGAATTGCAAGGCGAATCAACTGCCACCACAGGTGACCCGATTTACAGCATCGCCAACATCGAAACGCTGCGCGACGAGATTCTTACCGGCAGCGAGGCCGGCGAAACCTATGACCTCGAGCAGCCCGGAGTAGAAGTCGGAGCGATCACCTCCAGCGCTCGCGGCCACACTGTTGGTAAAGCGCTTGGCCTTGGCTTTGTAAACTCCCAGCACGCCTGGACAGGCAACCAACTGCTTGTTGAGGTCAATGGTCGCCCCACACTTGCAAAAGTCGTGAATACGCCGTTCTTCGATCCTGATAACGCCCGACCACGCGCCAGGGGTTCGAGCAAGGAGGCCCAATGAGCACATACAAGAAACAATACAACACCATCGTGCTCGGGGTGGGCGGCATGGGCAGCGCAGCCTGCTATGAACTCGCCAAACGCGGGAAAAACGTCCTGGGCCTGGAGCGGTTTGACATCCCCAATGACATGGGATCCTCACACGGCTACACTCGCATCATCCGACTGGCCTACTACGAGCATCCCTCCTACGTCATGCTGCTCAAGCGTGCATACGAACTTTGGAACGAAATTCAGAGTCGCGCGGGCAAACGCGTACTCGTGAAAACCGGATCGATTGACGCTGGCCCGGCCGACAGCTGGGTCTTTAAAGGTTCCCTGCAATCCTGTGTGGAACACGACCTACAGCATCAGGTATTGACCGGTCGCGAAATAAACCAGCGTTTCCCGGGCTACCAGCTGCCCCATGATCTGATGGGCGTCTACCAGCCCGACGGTGGGTTTATCCTGCCTGAAATTGCCACGGTGGCCTACGTGGAGGCTGCACACGCCATGGGGGCTGAGATCCATGGCCGCGAGGAAGTGCTTGGCTGGGAACCCTACGGCGACGGGGTGCGCGTGATCAGCGACCGGGATGAGTACTACGCCGACTCACTCGTTATCACCGGCGGCGCCTGGAATGCACAGTTTTTACCCTTCCTGCGCGGCCTTGCAGTTCCCGAGCGCCAGGTGCTCGCCTGGTTACAGCCCGAAAAACCGGAGTTTTTCACACCCGACCGATTCCCGGTCTTCAATGTGCTCGTACCTGAAGGTCGCTACTACGGGTTCCCGGTTCATTCTGTCCCGGGCTTTAAATTTGGTCGCTACCATCATTTCGAGGAATTTGTCGAGCCGGATATATATGAACGCGAGCCCAACTGGGAGGATGAGGAAATCTTGCGCGACTTCGCGGCCCGCTATTTCCCTCAGGGGGACGGACCCACGATGACGCTTAAAGCGTGTATGTTCACCAACTCACCAGATAAACACTTCATCATCGATCTGCATCCGGAATACCCGCAGGTCTCGTTTGCAGCCGGTTTCAGCGGTCATGGCTATAAATTCGCCAGCGTTATCGGCGAGATCATGGCCGACCTTGCCGAAAGGCGCGAGAGCCGACACAACATCACGCTCTTCAACCTGGCAAGATTAACTGGTCAGGTCAGTGAACTCTATCGCAATATGCCCGGGCTGCGAATTTCCGGGGCCTCTAACCGTCGCGCGATCCATCGACGCATGGTCCCCCAGAGACGAATGCCCCTTCGCCGCGAAAGAATTATGAACCACCGCCTTCAGAATCAGCGTGCCCGCGTGCTGCCCACAAGCGAAACAACCGAAGTTGGCAAAACCTACGGCTACATCGACAGCACGGATCCACGCTATTGGGAAGCAGAGGACGTGAAGCCGTTCTGGCTGTAGCGAACACGAAGTAAATCTACACCACCCTGCATTAGTGAAATCGGGGAGAACATGAAATCACAAGCCAATCTCGTGATCATCGGCGCCGGCATTGTCGGCGCCAGTGCTGCTTATCACTTGACCCAATTGGGCTGGCGCGACATCGTCGTCGTAGACCAGGGCCCGCTCTTCAAGACCGGCGGCTCGACCTCTCACGCCCCCGGCCTGGTTTTCCAGACCAACGGTTCGAAAACGATGTGTGAATTTGCTCAATACACCGTCAAACTACTGAATAAACTGCACACCGATGAGCATCCCGTCTTCTATCCCGTGGGAGGCATTGAAGTCGCCTATACGGATGAGCGCTGGCAGGACCTCCACCGTCGACACGGCTGGGCGACCTCGTACGGCCTTGAATCAACGCTCATAAACCCGGATGAGGTCCAGGAACACATCCCGATCCTGGATCCCAGTGTGATTAAGGGTGGCTTTTATGTACCATCG